>NZ_CALIND010000192.1:0-10227 GCF_938045175.1 uncultured Tepidimonas sp. | reverse complement strand
CGCAACACCTCGCCCATGGGATAGCTCAAAAAGGTGGCCGCCATCGTCCCCACGAGCACGATGCCCAGCCCCGGCAGATCGATGAATAACCAGGGGTCGTCAGCCGCAAAAAAGATCAGCACCCCCAGCAAAAGGACGCTGGCGATCATGCCGATCAGGGTGGAAGGGTTCATCCGCGCTCACTCCGAGGGTTCGAGGGCCGCCCGCGCGGCCCGCACCGTGTGGGCTATTGTGCCGCAGGCAGCGAGCGGGGGACCCGCGTGATGCGCGCCACAAACCCGACCACACCGCTACAATGAGCCACCGGGCCCAAATCTTGGAGCCCGGTTTTTTGTGCCTGCCGCCCCGACGGGGCGGCCCAGGACGTGACCGGCTCCCAGTCGAGCGCCAGCAGCCATTGGGCCGCGCACTGCCCCAACGCGCCGCCCTCCGCCGTGGCTCCCACGCGCGGACGACCTCTCTCGTATGGAACCTGTCACCATGGATATCTTCGACTACGACAACATTTTGCTGTTGCCGCGCAAATGCCGCGTGGAAAGCCGCAGCGAGTGCGACACCTCGGTGGAGTTTGGCGGTCGCCGCTTCAAACTGCCGGTGGTGCCCGCCAACATGAAGACGGTCATCGACGAGCGCATCGCCGAATTCCTGGCTGCCCACGGGTATTTCTACGTGATGCACCGCTTCGATCTGGACACGGTGGCGTTTGCGCGCCGCATGCGCGAGCAGGGGCTGTTCGTGTCGATCAGCTCGGGCGTCAAAGCCCCCGACTACGCGGTCATCGACCGCCTGGCGGCCGAGGGCGTGGGGGCGGACTACGTCACCATCGACATCGCGCACGGCCATGCGGACAGCGTGCGCCGCATGATCGAACACATCAAGCGCACGCTGCCGCAGGCGTTCGTGATCGCCGGCAACGTCGGCACCCCCGAGGCCGTGATCGACCTGGAAAACTGGGGCGCCGATGCCACCAAGGTCGGCATCGGCCCTGGCAAAGTGTGCATCACACGGCTCAAGACCGGATTTGGCACCGGCGGCTGGCAGTTGTCGGCGCTCAAGTGGTGCGCACGCGTGGCCACCAAGCCCATCATCGCCGACGGCGGCATCCGCCACCACGGCGACATCGCCAAGAGCGTGCGCTTTGGCGCGGCCATGGTGATGATCGGCAGCTTATTTGCCGGCCACGAGGAATCGCCCGGGCAGACCGTGGAAGTGGACGGCAAGCGCTACAAGGAGTACTACGGCTCGGCCAGCGACTTCAACAAAGGCGAGTACCGGCACGTCGAGGGCAAGCGCATCCTCGAGCCGATCAAGGGGCACTTGGCCGACACGCTGCGCGAGATGCAGGAGGATTTGCAGAGCTCGATCAGCTACGCAGGCGGCCGTATGCTGGCCGACCTGCGCAAAGTGAACTATGTGATCCTGGGCGGTGAAAACGCCGGTGAGCACCTCTTGATGTGACACCGACGCCCCGCAGCGCCGTCAGCAGGCGGCCGTCAACGGGCGAAACCGCCACGCGGCGCGTATTCTGCGCGGCGGCTGCCGCGCGGGGCACCGGCACGGCCCCAACCGCCACCGCGGTGGTTGCCTTCCGGGCGCGGGCCGCCCGCGCGGCGCGGCGCCTGCGTGGGCTGCAGGCGCGGCTCCAGCCCAGGGATCGTCTGGGTCGGGATGGGCTGGCGGCTGAAGGCCTCGATGGCGCCGATGCGGCGCCGGTCGCGCGGCTCGGCCATGGTCACGGCCAGCCCTTTACGCCCCGCCCGCCCGGTGCGGCCGATGCGGTGCACGTAGTCTTCGGCCTTCATCGGCAGGCCGTAGTTGAAGACGTGGGTGATGGTGGGCACGTCGATGCCGCGTGCGGCGACGTCAGTGGCGACCAGGATTTGCACCTGCCCCTGGCGCAGCGCTTGCAAGCGGCGGTTGCGCATGCCTTGGCTGAGCGCGCCGTGCAGCGCGACGGCGGCAAAACCCGCTTGCTGCAGGTCCTGGGCCAGTGCATCGCACTCGATCTGCGTGCTGGCAAAGACGATGGCTTGTTCGATGGCCTCGTCGCGCAGCCAGTGATCGAGCACGCGGCGCTTGTGCGTGGGGCTGTCACACCAGTACAGACGCTGTTCGATATTGGCGTGGCGGTCTTGCGCCGACTCCAGCGACACGCGTTGCGGCTCGCGCATGATGCGCGCCGCCAGCGCCTGCACGCGCGGGGCGAAAGTGGCGCTGAACATCAGGGTCTGGCGTCGGCCTTCGGTCAGGCGGTGGATTTCGGCCAGATCGTCGGCAAAGCCCAGATCCAGCATACGATCGGCCTCGTCCAGCACGACGTGCTGCACGGCATCGAGCCGCAGGTGCCCGCTGCGGTGCAGGTCCAGCAACCGGCCCGGTGTGGCCACGACGACGGCGGCACCGCCCAAGCGCTGCAGTTGCACCGGATAGGGCATGCCGCCCACCACGGTGGCCACGCGCAGGCCACGGTTGTGGCGCAGCAAATCGATGGCGTCACCCGCCACTTGTTGCGCCAGCTCGCGGGTGGGGCACAGCACCAGGGCCAGCGGCGCGGCCGGCGCGAAGCGGCCGCGCGCGGCGCGGGGGTTGCCCGAGCGTGCCGGCGCACGCGCCGCCTCGGGGGCGGGCTGGCGACACAGGGCATCGAGCACGGGCAACAGATAGGCGGCCGTCTTGCCGCTGCCCGTCTGGCTGGAGACCATCAGATCGGCGCCGGCGCCATCGCGGCTGAGCGCCAGCGGAATGGCCGCCTGTTGCACAGGGGTGGGCTGGGTAAAGCCGAGTTCGGTGACGGCGCGCAGCAGAGAATCGGCGAGGTCGAGCGCGACAAAGCCGCCGTCGTGGCTGGCAGCCACGGGGGTCATGGTGTTCATGTGGAGATCCGTTGGGTTGTCATCACATCGACCACCAACGAATCAATCCATCCATGGGACCGGCGAGCAGCAGATGCAACAAAAAACCGGCACCGATGGGTGCCGGATGTCGGTATTATGCCACGAAACGTGGTCGGATGTGCGATCAGGCCGTCAGGCGCAAAAAGCGCTCGCGATAGTGCGCCAGTTCATCGATCGACTCGTGCACGTCGGCCAGCGCCGTGTGGCGCTGCTGCTTCTTGAAGGCGTTGTACACCTCGGGGCGCCAGCGCTTGGCCAATTCTTTGAGGGTGCTGACGTCCAGGTTGCGGTAGTGAAAGTACGCCTCCAGCCGCGGCATGTAGCGCACCAAGAAGCGCCGGTCTTGCCCAATGCTGTTGCCGCACATGGGCGAGGCGCCTTTGGGCACGTAGCGGGCGATGAAGTCGAGCAACTGCTGCTCGGCCTCGGCCTCGGTCAGCGTGCTGGCGCGCACCTTGTCGATCAGACCACTGCGCCCGTGGGTGCCTTTGTTCCAAGCATCCATGGCGTCGAGCACGGCGTCGCTTTGGTGGATGACCAGCACCGGCCCCTCGATGCGGGGCTGCAGGTGGGGGCCCGTGATGACGACCGCCACCTCCAGCAGCCGCTCGCGTTCGGGGTCCAGTCCGGTCATCTCGCAGTCGATCCAGACTAGGTTGAGGTCGCTCTTGGGCAACGTCAGCGCTTCGGTGTCGAGCGTTTCGGGCAGGGTGTTGGGCGTCGTCATGCCGCTATTGTCGCCGACATGGGCCCTGGTTATTGGCTAGACTGCGGGCATGAACGCCCCTGCCCTGCCACCCCACCTGCTGTGGACGTGGATCTTCGTCGCCCTGCTGCTGGCGGGCTTGCTGCTGCGCGCCTGGCTGTATGCCCGCCAAATCCGCCACGTGGCGCGCCACCGGCACCAGGTACCGGCGGCTTTTGCCACGCACGTCAGCGCCGAGCAGCATGCGCGCGCGGCGGCTTACACGATCGACAAGACCTGGCTGGCGCTGCTGGAGGCAGCGTGGAATGCCGCCCTGGTCGTGGGCTGGACGCTGCTGGGCGGGCTGGATGCGCTCAACCAATGGCTGCTGGGCTGGCTGGGCGAAGGCATGGGGCAGCAACTGGCGCTGCTGGCGGCGTTTTTTGCCATCGGCGCGCTGCTGGAGCTGCCGTTCGCGTGGTGGCGCACCTTCCGGCTCGAGGCCCGCTACGGCTTCAACCAGACCTCCCTCGGGCTGTGGCTGACGGATGGCCTCAAGGGCGCGCTGGTGGCTGCGGTGCTGGGGCTGCCGATCGCGGCGCTCATCCTGTGGCTGATGGACAGCGCCGGTCCATCGTGGTGGCTGTGGGCGTGGCTGGCCTGGATGGCGTTCAACACGACCCTGCTGCTGGCCTACCCGCGCTGGATCGCGCCGCTGTTCAACCGGTTCGAGCCCCTGGACGACGGCGCCTTGCGGGCGCGTGTCGAAGCGCTGCTGCAGCGCTGCGGTTTTCGCAGCGCAGGGGTTTACGTGATGGACGGCAGCCGCCGCAGCGCGCACGCCAACGCCTATTTCACCGGCTTTGGACCGGCCAAGCGGGTGGTGCTGTTCGATACGCTGCTGCAGCGCCTGGGCGCCGACGCGGTGGAGGCGGTGCTGGCGCACGAGCTAGGACACGCCCACCACCGGCACGTGCTCAAACGCTTGCTGTGGCTCGGCCTGGGCAGCGGTGCGGCGCTGGCCTTGCTGGGGTGGCTGTCGCAGCAACTGTGGTTTTATTTCGGCCTGGGGGTCACGCCCACGCTGACGGGCAGCAACGCGGCGTTGGCCCTGCTGCTGTTTGGCCTGGTGCTGCCGCTGCCAGGCGTCTTCGTGGCGCCGCTGTTGAGCCGCGGGTCGCGCCGCGACGAATTTCAAGCCGACGACTACGCCGCCCGCCACGCCAGCGCCGACGCGCTGGGCGATGCGCTGCTGACCCTATACCGCGACAATGCCAGCACGCTCACGCCCGATCCGTGGTTCGTGCGGTTCTTTTATACACACCCGCCGGCGGCCGACCGACTGGCCCGTCTGCGCCCCGAACCGAGCCCCGCATGAGCCGCCGATCCCGCCCTCCCAGCGACGCGCCGGCGGTGCCGCGCGACGGTCTCGTGGTCGCCAGTTTTGGCCGCCATCTGCTGGTCGAAGCGCCGGGTGGTGAGCGTACCCGCTGTCACCCGCGTGGCAAGCGCCTGGAGGCCGTGGTCGGCGACCGGGTGCAATGGTCGGCCTCGGGCGACGAGGGCGTCATCGAGGCGGTGCTGCCGCGGCGCAACGTGCTGTTTCGCCAGGACGACGTGCGCACCAAGATGTTGGCCGCCAACCTCGATCGGGTGTTGATCCTGCTCGCGGCCGAGCCCGTCTTCTCGGAGGGGCACCTGGCGCGGGCGTTGATCGCGGCGCGGCACGCGGGCATCGAGCCGCTGATCGGCCTCAACAAGCGCGATGTGCAGCCCGCGTTCGACGAGGCCTGGGCACGACTGGCCCCCTACCGCGCGATGGGCGAGACGGTGCTGCCACTGCAGCTGCACGCCGCCGATGGCGCGGCGATGGACACTGGGCTGGCCGCGCTGCTCGAGGTTCTGCAGGAGCACGTGACGTTGGTCATGGGCGCCTCTGGCGTGGGCAAAAGCACGCTGGTCAACCGGCTGGTCCCCCACGCCCAGGCCGAGACGCAAGCGATCTCTCGCGCGCTGGGCACAGGACGGCACACCACCACCCGCACCACCTGGTATTGGCTGTCTGAGGCGCGGGACGGCGCCTTGATCGACTCGCCCGGGTTTCATGCCTTCGGGCTGCACCACATCGCCCCCGAGGCGTTGGCGCCGCTGATGCCCGATCTCGCCCCCTTCTTGGGGCAGTGCCGGTTTCACAATTGCACGCACCGACGCGAACCGGGTTGCGCGGTGCAGGCGGCCGTCGCCCCCCAGGGGCCGATCGCGCCACAGCGCTGGCGGCTGTACGTCGAGCTGTACGAGGAGTTGCTGGCTGCGCGTTCGCACTGACCCGCCCACCGCGGGCGTCGCCGGTGCGCGGCGTGGGTCAAAATATTCGCGCCAGCAGTGCCAGCCCCAGCAGCATCAGCCACAGCACGACGCTGCGCCACAGCAGCCCGACCACGCTCGACAGGTGCGCCAGCTGCGGCGTCGGCAACACCGACAGCCCCCCCTCATCGGGGGCAGCGCTGCGGCACAGGCGCACCTGGAGCGCGCCTTCGGCCACCGACAGCAGCAGCTCGTCGCTGGGTTCGTGCCAGGGGCGCTGGTGCTGGCGCCAGCGCTCCAGCGCATCCTCGAAATGCCCAACCATGGCAAAACCCAGCACCGTCAGGCGCGCCGGCAACGCGTCGATCCAGCACCAGGCCCGCTGGGCCAACCGCGCCACGGGCTCACTCACGGGCGTGGCCGCCGAGGGCTGCGTCCACACCTGTGCCAGCCAGGCCGCCAGCCGGTACGCCACGGCACCCGCGGGTCCCAGCCCCAGTGCGGCCCCCAGCACGAACCACACGAACACCCCCAGCACATGCCGGTGCGACGCGATGATGGCGTGGGCGATGACGCGGCGCAGCAGCTCCTCGCGCGGCCAGTCGACCGCCGTCGTCCCCTGCCATTGCGCAAACAGGGCGCGCGCCGCAGCCTCGTCGCCCGACTCGAGGGCGGTGCGAATCGCGGTGAAATGGTGGCTGAACTGCCGAAAGCCCAGCGTCACGTACAGCAACGCCACGGTCCAGGCAAACGCCAGCAACCCATGCGCCTGCGCCAATGCAGCGTAGATGAGCGCGGCGAGCCCGGTCGGCACCCCGAGGGCCACGCCCCACACCAGCCAGCCGTGCACGGCGTGCCCGGCGTCCAACTGGCGCTGCACCCAAGCCGCCCAACCGGCGATCGCGGGCTGCCACGGCGGGGTCGGCCCAGGGCGCCGCGCCTGGTCGAGCACGAGCGCGAACAACACGGCAAAAAACGTCATGCGCGCATCATAGCGGCCGTGGCGGCCTGCAAAAAGCGATACAGGTTGCGCAACATCCCCGCCGTCGCCCCCCAGATGAAGCGCTCGCCGGTGGCATCCGCGTACGGCATCGACAGCCAGCGTCGCGTGGCGCCGGCCCACACCCACTCGTGGTGCCGGTGGTGGCGCGGATCCATCAGGTAGTCCAGCGGCACCTCGAAGGCGTCGGCGACCTCGTGCGGGTTGGGCCGCCACGGCCCCTGCGGATGCACGAGCGCCACCACCGGCGTGACGTCGAAACCGGAGCCCGTCGCATACACGGGCAGCGCGCCCAGGGGCTCGACCCACGCGGGCGCGACGCCCACTTCCTCCTGCGCCTCGCGCAGTGCGCACCGCACGGGGTCGCCCGCGTCGTCGGCGTCAAGCTTGCCACCCGGAAACGCCACCTGCCCGGCGTGGGTGGGCAGGTGCGCGGTGCGCTGCGTCAGCAGCACGGTCGGTCGCGGGCGCCAGACGAGCGGCACGAGCACCGCCGCTGGCTTCGGGGGGCCATCCACCCAACGCGCCTCGGCGCGAATCTCTGGCGTCCAGTCGGGCGGCTGCCGGAACCAGCGGCGCAAGTCATCGGCAGCGAGCCGCTGCACCGGCACCGCGGGCAAATGGGCGTCGCGGGCGACGACGGGCACCTGGCGGGGATCGAACGCGGGCAGGGTCGACACGAGAGGACTCCTTGGGCGCCCCATTGTGCCGCGAACGCAACCGCTCTGCGCCACGGGGTTCGGAATCGCCAGCACGCGCGTTATGCAACTTTTGCATGATGGAATGGAAACCCGGCTTTGGACAAGCAGCGTGCCCGCGTCTATGCTGCACCGCATGTTCGACTCTTTTTTCCGCTGACATGACACAGCACCCAACCACGGCCGCCTCTGGCCACGCCCTGCCCTCGTACCTCGACCCCAACCACTTGGGCCCCTGGGGCATCTTCTTGCAACAAGTCGATCGCGTCACCCCCTACCTGGGCAACCTGGCCCGCTGGGTGGAGACGCTCAAACGCCCCAAGCGCATCCTGGTCGTCGATGTCCCCATCATGATGGACGACGGCACGGTGGCGCACTTCGAGGGCTACCGCGTGCAGCACAACACCTCGCGCGGGCCGGGCAAGGGCGGCGTGCGCTTTCACCAGGACGTGACGCTGTCCGAGGTGATGGCGCTGGCCGCGTGGATGTCGATCAAGAATGCCGCCGTCAACGTGCCGTTCGGCGGTGCCAAAGGAGGTGTGCGCGTCGATCCACGCCAGCTCTCGATGGGGGAGCTCGAGCGTGTCACGCGCCGCTACACGAGCGAAATCGGCCTCATCATCGGCCCCACGAAGGACATCCCGGCGCCCGACGTCAATACCAACGAGCGCGTGATGGCCTGGATGATGGACACCTACTCGATGAACGTGGGGGAAACGGCCACTGGCGTCGTGACGGGCAAGCCGATCAGCCTCGGGGGGTCCCTGGGGCGCCACGAGGCCACCGGCCGCGGCGTCTTCACCGTGGGGGCGGAGGCGGCGCGGCGCATCGGGCTCGACCTCGCGGGCGCGCGTGTGGCGGTGCAGGGGTTTGGCAACGTGGGTGGCATCGCCGCCAAGCTGTTTGCCGAGGCCGGCGCGCGCGTGGTGGCAGTGCAGGACCACGCCGGCTGCGTCTACCGCGAGGCCGGCCTGGACATCCCGGCGCTGCTGGCGCACGCCAAGCGCCACGGCAGCGTCGCGGGTTTCGAGGCGGCCGAAGCGATCGAGCGCGACGCCTTCTGGGATGTGCCGTGTGACATTCTGATCCCTGCCGCACTGGAGCAACAGATTACGCGCGCCAACGCGCACCGCATCACGGCGCGCATGGTGATCGAGGGCGCGAACGGCCCGACCACGCCCGAGGCAGACGACATCCTGCGCGAGCGCGGCGTGCTCGTGATTCCGGACGTGGTGGCCAACGCCGGCGGCGTGACGGTGAGCTACTTCGAGTGGGTGCAGGATTTCTCCAGCTTCTTCTGGAGCGAAGAAGAAATCAACCAGCGCCTGGTGGCCATCATGAAGGGGGCGCTGGACGCCGTCTGGCACGTGGCCGACGACAAGGGCGTCAGCTTGCGCACCGCCACCTTTATCGTGGCGTGCGAGCGCATCCTGCGCGCGCGCGACCTGCGCGGGCTCTATCCTTGAGCGGCTGGCGGCCGCGCCAAGAGCCGCTCATTGCAGCGGCTCTTTGAGCAATGGCACGTCGGGCAGCGGCAGGATGGGCACCCCCTCCTCGACGAGCGCGACGGCCTCGTCCGGCGTGGCCACCCCGCGGATGTTGCGCGCGGGCTCCAGCCCCTGGTGCATGGCGCGGGCGCGTTCCGCAAAGCGCTCGCCCACGTCTTCGCTGTCGCGCACCCACGCCCGCAGCGCTTGCAGCAAGCGTGCTTGTCGTTCGGTCGACGCGTGCTCGGGACCGGGCTGGGCCGCGGGTGGCGGCTCGCTGCGCCGGGTCTGCACGCGAGGCGCACTCAAACGCTTTTCGATGCCCTGGTCGCCACAGACCGGGCATTCGATCAGGCCGCGCTCGCGCTGGGACTGAAAGTCCTCCTCCGAGGCAAACCAACCCTCGAATACATGCCCGTGGCGGCACCCGAGGTCGAGCACTTTCACGGCACCGCCTCCTGCGCGGCGGGCGCCATGGCACGCCACTGCGCCGCCGCACGCCACGCCAAGGGCCAGGCGCCACTGGCGACGTTCTGCCACCACAGCAGCGCCGCCAGGGTTTTGCCGTCGGTCACCTCGCCCGCGCACACCGCCTGCAGCAGCTCGTCGGGCGGCACCGCCAGCACCTCGAGCCGCTCTCCGTCATCGAGCGCGCGCTCACCCGCCTGCAGCCGGCGCGCAAACCAGATCTCGATGAACTCGTCCGCATACCCGATCGCCGGGTGCAACACACCCGCGCGCGCCCACTCATCCGCCTGGTAGCCGGTTTCCTCGCGCAACTCACGCTCCGCGCACGCAAAGGCCGATTCGCCCGGGTCGAGCTTGCCGGCCGGAAATTCGATCATCGCCCGCCGCACGGGGTAGCGGTACTGGCGC
Organism: uncultured Tepidimonas sp.; assembly: GCF_938045175.1. Classification (NCBI taxonomy): domain Bacteria; kingdom Pseudomonadati; phylum Pseudomonadota; class Betaproteobacteria; order Burkholderiales; genus Tepidimonas; species uncultured Tepidimonas sp. The sequence continues at coordinate 283 of NZ_CALIND010000192.1, read as the reverse complement.
TCGAGCACCAGGCGCCCATCGTCCAGTACGGGCACCACCATCACCGCGCCCGGGTGCTGGATGTACTCGCGCACCGCGCGGCGCCCATCCGGCAGCGCCACCACATCCCGCCGCAGCGACAGGAAGGATCCGTGCCATACCTGCGCCTCCTCGACCGTGCGTTCGGCCAGATGAGGAGGATGCCGATCGGGCACGAGCGCGGCGCGTGCGGTCGGGTCGTTCATCGGAGCCGCCACGCTCAACGCCGCGCCAGATAACGGTAGACGAAGCCGGGGAAGGCAAA
>NZ_CALIND010000191.1:0-28601 GCF_938045175.1 uncultured Tepidimonas sp. | reverse complement strand
AGTCGCCCCTGAAATATTCATTTTCAAGCTGCCCGCAGCCACAGCGGAGCCGGGTTGGCGCCGCCGGTCTCGGCTGGACGCAGCTTGGCCAGCCACCGGCCGATCAGGTGCACGGCCGCGACGAGACGCAAAAAAGCCCTCTTCAAGAAGGGCACGCCCTTCTTGGCGATCATGCGCAGCAACCAGCGGATGTTGTAGCCCGCCGCGCACAGCACCGCGTGCAGCCGGTCACCTTGCTCGCCCTTGAGATGACAGCGGTCCATGCGGTGGTCTTGTTTGAGGTGCCCGATGACGGGCTCAATGGCCTGACGGCGTTTGAGCAGCTTGCGTTCCTGCTGGGTGAGGCGCTTGATCTTGCCGCGGTGCACCAGGCGCACATCCGCAATGTCGGCCTCCACGCCGCGGTAGCCCAGATCGGCATAGGCCGTGCTGGGCTTGATGCCGCTGTCCTGCATCAGGATCGTGGCCTGCTCCAGCTGCGCCCGCAGCGTGTGCCCGTCGTAGGGGTTGCCATGGAAGGCCCGGGCGCCGACGATCAGGCTGTGCTTCAGGGTGCTGGCAATGCCGACCTTGACGCCGAACTCGTAAGGGCATCGGGCCTTGCCCTTGTTGATGCACTCCACCTCCGGGGCGTGCCAGGCGTAGAGCTTTCGAGTCCCGTCGGCGGTCTTGCGGTTGGCCGTCTGCGCCACGAGGCGGGCTGCCTTGCTCAATGTCTCGGCCAAGGTGTTCTGGATGGCCTGCCCCAGCCGGGCGGCCTTGCGCTCGATCTCCCGCTGCAGTCTGGCCACGATCGTGCGCTGGCGCTTGATGGCGCGGTGCATGCGCGCGAACTGCCGCGCGTGCGCATAGCGTCCTGCCTTGCGGCTGAGGTCCTTGCCTTCCTTGGCAAAGGTCTGCTTGAGGTCGATGCCGGTCTTCTTGGCCGCCTCCACCAGCTTGGTGCGCGCGGTCTCCAGCAGCCGGCTGTCGGTGGGGTGCGCCACGGCCTTGGGCTGGACTGTCGTGTCCACCACCACGCGCTTCAACTCCTGCGGCTTGATGAGCTTGAGCTCCACCGCCACGTTGATCGTCTGGGCCAGGAGCTCTTCCACCCCTTCCTCGCCCAGCAGCCGGCGAAACTTGACCAGCGTCGTGGCGTCGCACGGCAGCCGGTCCTCGTAGTAGGCCAGGCCCGAGAAGTACTGCCAGCGCGGCGACTCGCGCCAGCGCTCCACGACGCCTTCATCGGACTCGTTGAAAGCGTGCTTCAGGTACAGCAGCGCAATCATCACGCGCAGCGGCACGCGCGGACGCCCGGCGTTGGATGCCCGCACCGGGCGCACCGGGGCTTCGCCAAAGAGGTCCAGATCGGGCATCGCCGCCCCAGAGCGCGCTTTGCGCATGAACAGGTGCGACAGCCTTGCTTCCAACTCCTGCCACGGCATGCGCGAGGCCAACACCGCCAGCGGATGGCGCAGGTCGATCATCTGATCGAGCCGGGCGCGGAAGAAGTCCTCGGTGGCGGGGCAGGCAAACATCGCAAAACTCCCAGAAAACGGCGCATCAGACCATCAGATCTGGGAGAAATTGTACCCGCAAACAGGCAATAACACACGGAAAATCATGAGGTTATGAATATTTCAGGGGCGACTCATTACCGTGACCAAGAGCAAACCCTTCATCCCGGTCAGTCCTGGGGAGAAATTCCGCTTCATGGTGCAACAGGGTGGCGCGATGTCGCCTTGGGTCGTGTATCAGTTTTAAGGGGGCGCAACGATGCGGAAAGGGGCTTCGCTGTACCTTGCCTGCGCGGCTATTCTGACAGGCTGTTCCACTGCGCCCATCCTGGGCGGAGATGACCCGATCGCCAAAGGCGCGGCGAGCGGCCAACAGGCGGTTGCGGCAACCGAGCAACTCGAGCGTTGTACGGAACCCTTGGGCACCGTCGGTTTTGCTGAAGCGGCGGATGATCCGTATGTGCCCATCGTGCAAATGCTGGTGCAGCAGTCCAACTGCTTCATCGTGGTCGAGCGCGGGCGCGCATACAACCAGATCGACCTGGAGCGGCAGCTCAAAGAGGCAGGGCTCACCGGACAAGCCGGTGCGGCGAATCGCAAAATGCTGGCGGCCGATTACACGATGGTGCCAACGGTAACCTTTGCAGAGCCCTCGGGATTTGGCTTGAGTACGGGCCTGGGTGGTTTGTTCGGCCGGCGCGGCAGCAACCTCGATACATCAGCGCAAGTTCAAGCCCTGGGCGCCTCCACCACATTGCGTCTCATCGACAACGCCAGTGGCGCGCAAATCGTGGCGGCCCAGGGCAGCGCCAAGAATTACAACCTGGGAGCGGGCATTGGCATCCTCGGCGGCCTGGTGGCCGGGGTCAACGCCTATGCGAGCACGCCGCAGGGCAAGATTGTCGCCGCCGCCTTCCTCGACGCCTACAACAAACTGGTTCAGGCCGCTCGTCAATATAAACCCCAGCAAACCCGCGGCGGCGCAGGGCAAGGCGGACGGCTACAAGGGCCTCAGTAACGCCCCCCGCTTTTGTTTGTTGCCGTGCTCTGCGCTTCCGGTTTTCTATCGGCGACGACCAGATACCCGAATCGCACATGCCCGGCAATTGCCTTTACTCACTCCCACTCAATCGTCGCCGGCGGCTTTGAGCTGATATCGTATGTCACACGGTTGATGCCACGCACTTCATTAATAATGCGGCTGGAGACGCGCTTGAGCAGGCTGTAGGGCAGCTCGGCCCAGTCGGCGGTCATGAAATCGCTGGTTTGCACCGCGCGCAGCGCCACCACGTAGTCGTAGGTGCGGCCATCGCCCATGACGCCCACGCTCTTGACGGGCAAAAAGACCGCAAACGCCTGGCTGACCAGGTCATACCACGGCTTGCCACTGTGCGGCTCGATGGTGGAGCGCAGTTCTTCGATGAAGATGGCATCGGCCCGGCGCAGCAAGTCGGCGTATTCCTTTTTGACCTCGCCCAGAATGCGCACCCCCAGGCCCGGCCCGGGGAACGGGTGACGGTACACCATGTCGTGCGGCAAGCCCAGCGCCACGCCCAGCTCGCGGACCTCGTCCTTGAACAGGTCGCGCAGCGGCTCCAGCAGCTTTAGCCCCAGTTGCTCGGGCAGGCCGCCCACGTTATGGTGGCTTTTGATGGTGACCGCCTTCTTGCTCTTGGCGCCGCCCGACTCGATCACATCCGGATAAATGGTGCCCTGCGCCAGCCATTGCGCGCCTTTGGAGCCGGGGCGCGCGGCCTTGAGTTTTTCGGCTTCGGCCTTGAACACGTCCACGAACAGTCGGCCGATGATTTTGCGCTTTTGCTCCGGGTCGGTCACGCCCGAGAGCTCGCGCAAAAACAGGTCGCTTGCGTCCACGCGGATGACCTTGGCATGCAGCTTGCCGGCGAACATGTCCATCACCATGTCCCCCTCGTGCAGCCGCAGCAGACCATGGTCGACGAAGACGCAAGTGAGCTGGTCGCCGATGGCGCGATGAATCAGCGCCGCGGCCACCGACGAGTCCACGCCACCCGACAGTCCCAGGATGACTTCCTCGTCGCCCACTTGCTGCCGGATCGCTTGCACCGCTTCCTCGATGTGGTCGCGCATGATCCAGTCCGGCCGCGCGCCGCAGATGTCGAGCACGAAGCGCTCCAGGATCGCGCGCCCTTGCACCGTGTGCGTGACCTCGGGGTGGAACTGCACGCCATAGAAGCGCCGCGTCTCGTCGGCCATGCCGGCGATCGGGCAGGCATCGGTGCTGGCCATGAGCTTGAAGCCCGGCGGCATCTCAACCACTTTGTCGCCGTGACTCATCCACACCTTGAGCATGCCATGGCCCTCGGGGGTGTGGAAATCGGCGATATCGCGCAACAGTGCGGTGTGGCCACGCGCACGCACCTCGGCGTAGCCAAACTCGCGCGTGGGCGAGCCCTCGACCCTGCCCCCCAGTTGCTGGGCCATGGTTTGCATGCCATAGCAAATGCCCAGCACCGGCACGCCGAGCTCGAACACCGCATCGGGCGCGCGGTCATTCACCTCGTACACGCTGGCGTGGCTGCCCGATAGGATGATGCCCTTGAGCCGCCCGTCGGCTGCATAGGCCCGCACCCAGTCGTCGCTGACATCGCACGGATGGACCTCGCAATACACGTGCGCCTCGCGCACGCGGCGCGCGATGAGCTGGGTGACTTGCGAGCCGAAGTCGAGAATGAGGATTTTGTCGTGTGCCATCGGGGCGGCCATCCGTCGAGCCAGTGATCAGTCGAGCCGGTAGTTGGGCGCTTCCTTGGTAATCTGCACGTCGTGCACGTGGCTCTCGCGGATGCCCGCGGCCGTGATCTGCACGAAGGCCGCCTTTTGGTGCAGCTCATCGATATTGGCACAACCGCAGTAGCCGAGTGCCGCGCGGATACCGCCCGCCATCTGGAAAATGATGGCCACCACGGAACCCTTGTACGGCACCCGCCCCTCGATACCCTCGGGTACCAGTTTGTCGGCGTTGGGGTTGGCGGTTTCGTCGTTTTCCTGGAAATAACGGTCGGCGCTGCCCGCCTTCATGGCGCCGATCGAGCCCATACCACGGTAGCTCTTGTAGCTGCGGCCCTGGTAGAGGATGACTTCACCCGGTGCCTCTTCGGTGCCGGCAAACATGCCGCCCATCATCACGGCGTGGGCGCCAGCGGCCAGTGCTTTGGCGATGTCGCCGCTGTAGCGGATGCCGCCATCGGCAATCAGGGGCACGCCCGTGCCCTTCAGGGCCTGGGCCACGTTGTCGATGGCCGTGATCTGCGGCACACCCACGCCGGCCACGATACGCGTGGTGCAGATCGAACCGGGGCCGATGCCCACCTTGACCGCATCGGCCCCCGCTTCCACCAGGGCCCGCGCCGCTTCGCCCGTGGCGATATTGCCGCCCACGACCTGCACTTGGGGGTAGTTCTGCTTGACCCAGCGCACCCGGTCCAGCACCCCTTTGCTGTGCCCATGGGCGGTGTCGACCACGATCACATCCACGCCCGCGCGCACCAGGGCCTCGACGCGCTCTTCGGTGCCGGGGCCCACACCCACGGCCGCCCCGACACGCAAGCGGCCACTCTCGTCGCGGGCCGCGTTGGGGAAGTTGAGCTGCTTGGTGATGTCCTTGACCGTGATGAGCCCCTTGAGCTCGAAGGCGTCGTTGACCACCAACAGCCGCTCCAACTTGTGCTTGTTGAGCAACGCCTTGGCCGCCTCGGGCGTGGTGCCTTCGGGCACGGTGATCAGCCGCTCGCGCGGGGTCATGATCTCGCGCACGGGGATGTCCATGCGCGTCTCGAAGCGCAAGTCGCGACCGGTGACGATGCCGACCACCTTGCCACCCTCGACGACCGGAAAGCCCGATACGCCCAGCTCGTTCGACAGCTCAACGACCTGGCGCACGGTCGTCTCAGGGCTGATGACCACTGGGTCGCGCAACACGCCAGACTCGTAGCGCTTGACCTTGGCCACGTGAGCGGCTTGCTCCTGCACCGACAGGTTTTTGTGCACGATGCCGATACCGCCTTCTTGCGCGATGGCGATGGCCAAGCGCGCCTCGGTGACGGTGTCCATGGCGGCGGACACCAGTGGCAGGTTCAGGGTGATGTCGCGCGTCAGGCGCGTGGCGAGTGACGTATCCTTGGGCAGGATTTGCGAATACGCGGGGACCAGCAACACATCGTCGAAGGTCAACGCTTTTCCGAGCAGGCGCATGGGGTTGGCTCCAAAAGCGCTATTGTATGCGGCCACTTGCGCGGCCCAAGACCCAAGGCGGCCCGTGGATGGACCGGATCGACCTCGATCACCGCGGGCGCCGCGACCGCGCGAACAGCCCCGGGGCACGCGCGCCCTGCCGGGCAAACCGCTCGCGTCGGGCGACCTTGGGGTCGACGCGCAGGGGCCGAGTGACTTCCAGCCGGTCGCCGTCGCGCAGGGGCGCATCACGAGCCACGGCGCGGCCCCACACGCTCAAGGCGCGCGGGTCGCGCTGCGCCACGTCCTGCGCATCGGCCCAGCCAGTGTGGGCCAGCGCCTGCGCAGCGGTCGTGCCCTCCGGCAGCTCCAGCATTGCTTCCTGGACAGTGCGCGCCGCGGGCGCCCAAACGACGGTGACACGCACCTCAGGCCCCGTAGATCTGGTCCGCGCGCTTGACGAACGCGTCGACTAAGGTGTTGGCGATGCGATCGAATACCGGCCCCACGAGGGCGGCGAGCACGCTGCTGGAAAAGCCGTAGCGCAGCGTGAACTCGATGCGGCAGGCGCGCTGGGTGCCGTCGCCCACGGGCTGGAACTCCCATACCCCCTCCAGCTCGGAAAAGGGCCCCTCCACCAAGCGCAGGTGAATGCGGCGGTCGGCCTCGTGCACGTTGCGCGTGGTGAAGCGCTTGTGCACGCCGCCAAAGTGCATCCCGATCGACGCGACCATGCCGTCCGGCGTGCGCTCGAGCACTTGGCCGGCATCGCACCAAGGCAAAAATTCGGGATAGCGCTCCACGTCACTGACCAGCTCGAACATTTCGTGCGGGCTGTGCCAGACGAGCACGGACTTGCGTACGGTTTTCGGTTTCATACAATCGTCGGCCCTGTCTGGATTGTAGTTTCTATGCCGAGCAAGCCGTCCCACGCCCACACTGCCAGCCGCATCGCCGAAAACAAAAAGGCGTTCTTCAACTACCACATCGAGGAGCGCTACGAGGCCGGCATCGTGCTGCAGGGCTGGGAGGTCAAAGCCATCCGCGAAGGCAAGGTGCAAATCACCGAGGGCTACGTGGTCGTGCGCGACGGCGAGCTGTTTCTGATCGGCTGCCTCATCCACCCCTTACGCAGCACCTCCACTCACATCCGCGCCGACAGCGACCGCACGCGCAAACTGCTGATGCACAAAGCCGAAATCCGGCGCTTGATCGGCAAGGTAGAGCAAAAAGGCTACACCCTGGTGCCGCTGAACCTGCACTGGAAGGGCAACAAGGTCAAGTGCGAGATCGCGCTCGCGCGCGGCAAGGCGCAGCACGACAAGCGCGACACGATCAAGGAACGCGAGGGCAAACGCGAGGTCGAGCGGGCGATGAAGCACCGGCTGCGCTAAAGCCCGCCGCGCTTCACGCCAAGGCCCGCAGCGGATGCGCATGCGCGGGCCAGGGGCTGTCGAAAAACGGCGCCACCATCTCGGGCGTGACGTCTTCGATGCAGCCGGGGTTCCAGCGCGGCTGATGGTCCTTGTCGACGGCCAGCGCGCGAATGCCTTCGACCGTCTCGCTCTGCGCGGGCGTGCGCCCCAGGTGCAGCGGATGGAAGCAATGCCGTACCAAGTCGCGCTCCAGGCGCAGGTCATCGGCCAACGACAGGTGGCGCGCGCGGCGAATCTGCGCCAGCACCACGTGCAGCATCAACGGGCTGCGCTGGCGCAGCAGGGTTTTGGTCTGGCGGGCCGCCTCGGTGTCGGCGGCCTGCAGGCGCTGCACAATGGCCGCCACCGTCGGCTCGCCAAAGGCCGACTCCACCTCGGTGGGCAGGGGCGCTACCGTGCGCTGCGCGGGTGCTGGCTGCCAGTCGGCACGCGCCATCCACTCCTGCCATGCCGCGAGCCACGCTGGCGGCGTGGCCGCGTCGAGGGTGGCGAGCGCCTCCCAGGCGCGCGGCAGATCGTCGGCGGGCGCGGCCACATCGGCCAAGCCCCAAGCCAGCGCTTGCGGTGCGCCGATCACGGCACCGGTCAGGCCCAGGTACTCGCCCACGTGCCCGGGGCAGCGACTCAGAAAAAACCCGCCGCCCACGTCTGGAAACAGACCAATATTCGTCTCCGGCATCGCCATTTTGGTGCGCTCGGTGACGATGCGGCATGCCGCCCCCTGGCTGATCCCCATGCCGCCGCCCATGACCACGCCATCCATGAATGCGACATAGGGTTTGGGATAGGTGAAGATGAGGTGGTTGAGCGTGTATTCCTCGGTGAAGAAATACTCCAGCCGCGCGTCGCCCGCCAGCGCCGCCTGGTGGAAGAACCGAATGTCCCCACCCGCACAAAAAGCGCTGAAAGGCCCGTCCCGCCCCATGCCGCGGATGGCCACGGCGCGCACCTCGGGGTCATCGCGCCATTGCAGCAAGGTCGCCGTCAACGCCCGCACCATGCCCAGATCGAGCGCGTTGAGCGCGCGCGGGCGGTTCAGCGTGATGCGCCCCACCCCATTGGCCGTGCGCTCCGCTTGGATGAAATCGCTCCAACTCGCCGTCATGAAAAGGTCTCCTTCCGGTAGGTCCAGCCCAGATGGGCGAACAAGGCCCCCAGCACCAGCGCGCCGCCTTGCCACACGGCGGGCGACGGCACTTCGCCCGCGCCGATCCACGCCAGCAAGATGCCAAACAGCACCTCCAGCAACGCCAGCAATGACACCTCGGCCGGCTTGAGCACGCGCGCACACACCACGGCCAGCACGCAAGGCAGCGCCAATTGAAACAGCCCCAGCCCGGCCAGCCAGGCCACATCGTGCGCACTGGCCTGCCAGGGCCACGCGAGCGGCAGGGTGACGGCGGCCGACAGCAACGCCCCCAGCAGCACCGCCGGCACCAGATCGACCCCCTGCCCCTCGCGCTGGCTGCGCTGCACCAGGTTCCAGTTGAACGCGCCCCCCAACGGTGCGCCGAGCGCCACCAAGCTGCCCAGCCAACCGCCGTTGCCGAGCTGTTGGGCGAACATCCAGGCAATACCCGCGCCCGCCACCGCAATCGCAGCCCAGGTGTGCGGCGGTAGCCGCTGACCAAAGAACAGCCGCGACACCAGCGCCGTCAGCAGTGGCCCGGCGGCGAGGGTAATGAGCACGTTGGCCACACTGGTCAGCGCCAGCGCGACCATGAACGCGGTAAACATCACCGCCCAGCACAAGCTCGACAACCACAGCGCGGCGCCGCTGCCGATCAGACGGCGCCAGACGTCTGCGCCTTGCCACACAGGCAGGATCACCGCCAGCGACAGCGCGGTAAATGCACTGCGCCAGAACGTGATCTCGAACGCCTGCGCCTGCTCGAGCTGACGCGTGACGACACCCGCCGTGCTCCAGAGCAACGCGACCGCCACCATCAACACGACGGCCTGGCCGTGACGCAGCGTCATGCCGCGTCCCGGCTGGCGCGCTTGCGCTCGTGCTCCTTCAGGTAGCGCTTGCGCAGGCGGATGCTCTTGGGCGTGATCTCGACCAGCTCGTCGTCTTCGATGAACTCGACCGCGTACTCCAGCGTCAGCTCGATGGGCGGCGTGAGCTTGATGGCGTCGTCCTTGCCGCTGGCGCGGAAATTGGTCAGCTGCTTGGTGCGCACCGGGTTGACCACCAAGTCGTTGTCGCGGCTGTGGATGCCCACGATCATGCCCTCGTAGACCGGATCGCCCGGGCGCACGAACATACGCCCACGGTCGTCGAGCTTGCCCAGCGCGTACGCCACGATCTCGCCATCGTCCTGGCTGATGAGCACGCCGTTCTTGCGGCTGGCAATCTCACCCTTGTACGGCTCATACCCGTCGAAGATATTGGACATCAGGCCCGTGCCGCGCGTGAGGTTGAGAAACTCGGTCTGAAACCCGATCAGGCCGCGCGCCGGAATGCGGTACTCCAGCCGCACGCGCCCGCGCCCGTCCGGCTCCATATTGACCAGCTCCCCGCGGCGCTCGCCCAGCGCCTGCATCACCGCCCCTTGGTGTGGCTCCTCGATATCCACCGTGAGCAGCTCGATCGGCTCGTGGCGCACGCCATCGATGTCCTGGAACACCACGCGCGGCTTGGACACCGCCAGCTCGTAGCCCTCGCGGCGCATGTTTTCCAGCAGAATGGTCAGGTGCAGCTCGCCGCGGCCCGACACTTCGAACACCCCGTCTTCGCTGGTCTCGCGCACGCGCAGGGCCACGTTGCTCTGCAGCTCGCGCTGCAGGCGGTCCCAGATCTGGCGGCTGGTGACGTATTTGCCTTCGCGGCCCGCCAGCGGCGACGTGTTGACGCAGAAGTTCATCGTCAGCGTCGGCTCATCGACCTTGAGCATGGGCAACGGACGCGGATCGAGCGGGTCGCACACCGTCACGCCAATGCCGATGTCCTCGATGCCGTTGATGAGCACGATGTCGCCCGGGCCGGCACTGTCGGCCAGCACGCGCTCCAGGCCCTGGAAGGTTTGCACCTGGTTGATGCGCCCCTTGCGGCGCGGTCCGTCGGGGCCTTCGCACACCAGCACCTCCATGCCAGGGCGGATGGTGCCTGCGTTGATGCGCCCTACCCCGATGCGCCCCACGTACGACGAATAATCCAGCGACGAAATCTGCAGCTGCAGCGGCGCATTCGGGTCGCCCTGGTGCACGGGTACGTGCTGCACGATGGTCTCGAACAGCGGGGCCATGTCGGTCCCCCACGCTTGCCCGGGCTCACCCTCGGTACGCGACGCCCAGCCGTTGAGGCCCGAGGCGTACACCACCGGAAAATCCAACTGCTCGTCGGTGGCCCCCAGCTTGTCGAACAGATCGAACGCGGCGTTGATGACGTAGTCCGGGCGCGCGCCGGGTTTATCCACCTTGTTGACGACGACGATCGGCTTGAGCCCGAGCGCCAGCGCTTTTTTGGTGACGAAGCGCGTCTGCGGCATCGGCCCCTCCTGCGCATCGATGAGCAGCAGCACGCCATCGACCATCGACAGCGCGCGCTCCACCTCGCCGCCAAAATCGGCGTGGCCGGGCGTGTCAACGATGTTGATGTGCGTGTCCTTCCAACGCACGGCGCAGTTTTTGGCCAAGATGGTGATGCCGCGCTCGCGCTCGAGGTCGTTGCTGTCCATCACGCGCTCACCGATCTGTTGGTTGTCGCGGAAGGTGCCGCTTTGGCGCAGCAGTTGGTCGACGAGCGTGGTTTTGCCGTGGTCGACGTGGGCGATGATGGCGATGTTGCGAATGGGTCGGCTCATGATGGGGAAACTTGGGTCAGCCATTGGGCAATTTCGATGGGGGTCAGCAGCCGGTCGGGGATGAGCTCACCCCCTTGGCAATGGGCGATGCCCAGCAAAGCACGGGGGCGTTCCCCGAAGACGGCGACATGCGCCGCGTCGGGCCATGGGCCACGACGGCGCAGGCCCGACAAAAACCGCGCGGCTTCCCGCTCGTTCAACACGATCTCGGGCCAGCCGTGCAACAGCACCTCGGGCGGCCGCACGGCGCACCGCCGCTCGTCCGGTGGCAGGGCTTGCAGCGCATCGACCGTGATGGCGTCGGACAGACTCAGTCCGCCCGTAGCGGTACGCCGCAGCGCGATCAGATGCGCGCCGCACCCCAGCGCCTGGCCGATATCCTCGGCCAGTGTGCGCACATAGGTACCCTTGCTGCAGCGCACGCGCAGCGTCAGGGCCGACGGGTCGTCGGGCACGGGGGCGAGTGTCAGCGCGTGGATGGTCACGCGCCGCGCAGGGCGCTCGACCTCGACACCGGCACGGGCATATTCATACAGGGCACGCCCGTCTTTTTTGAGTGCGCTGTGCATCGGCGGGATTTGTTCGATCTCGCCCGTGAAGCGCCGCGCCACCCGGTCCAGATGTTCGGCCGTGAGCAGCGCGGGATCCACCGGCGCGCGCGCCACCACCTCGCCTTCGGCGTCGCCGGTGCGGGTGCGCACGCCCAGACGCAGCACCGCCTCGTAGCCCTTGTCGGCGTCCAGGTGCACCTGGGCCAGCTTGGTGGCGGCTCCCAGGCAGATGGGCAGCAGGCCCGTGGCCAGCGGATCGAGCGTGCCGGTATGGCCCGCTTTTTCGGCTGCCAGCAGCCACTTGACTTTGGCCACCGCCGCTTGGGCGCTGAGCCCCAGCGGCTTGTCCAACAGCAGCACCCCATGCACGGGGCGCCGCGGCACCCGTGCACGGGGCTCGGCGGTCATGCGGGGTCCTCGTCCTTGCCGCGCGATGCCACCGCCTTGGCGATCAGGGCGTTGAGGTCGGCGGCGCGCTCGATGCTGCGGTCGTACACGAAATGCAAGGTCGGCACGGTGTGGATGTGCAGACGCTTGAAGAGCGCGTTGCGCAGAAAACCCGCGCCCTGGTTGAGCGCCTCTTCGGTCTCTGCCGGATCGCCCACCAAGACGCTGAAATACACCTTGGCGTGCGCATAGTCGGGCGTCACCTCCACCGACTGGATAGTGACCATGCCGATGCGCGGGTCCTTGAGCTCGCGGGCAATCAGCTCGCTCAAGTCGCGCTGGATTTGGTCGGCCACTTGGTGGCTGCGGTGTGGACCTTTGCGGGGGGGCATGTGGGCTCCTTACAGCGTGCGCGCCACTTCCTTGATCTCGAAGAACTCCAGCACGTCACCTTCCTTGATGTCGTTGTAGTTCTTGAGCTTGATGCCGCACTCGAAGCCTTCCTTGACCTCGCGCACGTCGTCCTTGAAGCGCTTGAGCGACTCCAGTTCGCCCGTGTAGACGACGACGTTGTCGCGGATGAGCCGGAAATGAGCCGAGCGCGTGACGTAGCCCTGGGTGACCATGCAACCGGCGACCGTGCCGATTTTGGACGCCACGAACACCGTGCGCACCTCGGCCATGCCGATGACCTCTTCGCGCTTTTCGGGCGACAGCAGCCCGGCCATGGCCGCCTTGATCTCGTCGACCGCGTCGTAGATGATGTTGTAGTAGCGGATCTCGACGTCGGCCGACTCGGCCAACTTGCGCGCATTCGCATCGGCGCGCACGTTGAAGCCGATGATGATGGCCTTGGAGGCGATCGCCAGGTTGACGTCGGACTCGCTGATCCCGCCCACGCCCGCGTAGACCAACTGCACACGCACCTCGTCGGTGGAGAGCTTGAGCAGCGCCGTCGACAGCGCTTCTTGCGAGCCCTGCACGTCGGCCTTGATGATGATGGGCAGGGTCTTGACCTCGCCCGCGGTCATGTCGGCAAACATGTTCTCCAGCTTGGCCGCTTGCTGCTTGGCCAGCTTGGTGCTGCGGTACTTACCCGCGCGGTAGGTGGCGATTTCGCGCGCGCGCCGCTCGTCGGCCATGACCATGAAGTCGTCGCCCGCCAGCGGAACCTCCGCCAACCCCTGGATTTCGACCGGGATCGACGGGCCCGCTTCCTTGACCTGGCGACCGTTTTCGTCGAGCATGGCGCGCACCCGGCCGTACGTCTGGCCCGCCAGCACCACGTCGCCCACGCGCAGCGTGCCGGATTGCACCAACGCCGTGGCCACCGGGCCGCGGCCTTTGTCCAGGCGGGCTTCGATGACCAACCCCTTGGCCTTGGCGTCCACCGGGGCCTTGAGCTCGAGCACCTCGGCCTGCAGCAGCACGTTTTCCAGCAGCTCGTCGATGCCCTGCCCGGTCTTGGACGACACCCCAATGAAGGGGGAGTCACCGCCGTATTCCTCGGGCACGACTTCTTCGGCCACCAGCTCTTGCTTGACCTTCTCGGGGTTGGCGTCGGGCTTGTCGATCTTCGTCAACGCCACCACGATCGGCACCCCTGCCGCCTTGGCGTGCTTGATCGCCTCGCGCGTTTGCGGCATGACGCCATCGTCGGCGGCCACCACCAGGATCACGATGTCCGTGGCCTGGGCGCCGCGCGCGCGCATGGCGGTAAACGCCTCGTGGCCCGGCGTGTCCAGGAAGGTGATGACACCGCGCGGCGTCTCCACGTGATAGGCGCCGATGTGCTGCGTGATGCCGCCGGCTTCGCCCGCAGCGACCTTGGAGCGGCGGATATAGTCCAGCAGCGACGTCTTGCCGTGGTCCACGTGACCCATGACCGTGACCACCGGCGGGCGCGGCTTGGGCTCGCCTTGGTACAGCACGGCCTCCTCTTCCGAAAACGCCTCCGGGTCGTCCAGCGAGGCGGCGATGGCCTTGTGCCCCAGCTCCTCGACCACGATCATGGCCGTATCCTGGTCCAGCGACTGGTTGATGGTCACCATCTGGCCCAGTTTCATGAGCTGCTTGATGACCTCGGACGCTTTGAGTGCCATCTTGTGTGCCAGCTCGGCCACTGTGATGGTCTCGGGCACGTGGACCTCGATGACACGCTGCTCGGCCGTCGCGGGCGACGACGGGCCGCGCCCATCGCGCTCGTCGCGCCCACCGCGGCCGGGTTTGCCCTTGGGGCCGGCACGCCAGTTGCTGCCGCCACGAGCCGGGCCACTGTCACCCCGGGTCTTGAGCTCTTTCTTCTTCGCCGCATCGTCCTTCCAAGACGACGACAAGGCTTCGGATTTGACCTCTTTCTTGGCCGAAGGCGCAGCCGGTGCCGGCGCCGGACGCGCGGGCGTGCCGGCCGGTTTGTGCAGCGTGCCCTTGAGGCCGGGTTTGGCCTCGGCCGCGGGTTTGGGCTCCTCCGGTTTTTTGGCCACCAGCACCTTGCGCGGCTGGGCCATCATGGCGCGAATCGCCTCCGCCTCGGCCAGCGCCTTGCGGCGGCGCTCTTCCAGCTCGCGCGCGCGCGCCTCCTCGGCGGCACGTTCGGCTTCACGCCGGGCCTGCTCGGCCTGCTGCGCGGCTTGGCGCTCGGCAGCCTCTTGCGCCGCCGCGTCGCTCAAGGACGGGTTGGGCGCCTTCTCGGCCGCCGCTGGCGCCACATCGGCGGTGGCGGTGGCTTCGTTGCGAGCGCGCGCGAGCGCCGCCTCGCGCTCGGCACGGGCGCGCGCCTCGGCGGCCTCCCGCGCCAGGCGCGCTTCTTCGGCAGCGCGGGCCTCGGCCTCCTCACGCTCGCGACGTTGGCGGGCCAGCGCCTCCTCTTCCTGGCGCAGGCGCTCGGCCTGCAGGCGCGCCTCTTCCTCGCGGCGCGCCAGCTCCGTCGCCTGCGCCGCTTCCTCCGCCTCCGACACCTCCGGTGCCCGCGTCTCGGTCTCGTCGTCACGCTTGACGAAGGTGCGCTTCTTGCGCACCTCGACCTGGATCGTGCGCGCCTTGCCCGACGCGTCGGCCTGCTTGATCTCAGTGGTCGAACGCTTGGTCAGGGTGATCTTGCGTCGCTCCTGACCCTGGGTGCCGTGGGCCGCCTTGAGGTAGGCCAGCAGGCGCTGTTTGTCCGCTTCGGTCACGGAATCGCTGCCCGCACGCTTGTCCACGCCAGCGGCAGCGAACTGCTCCAGCAGCAGCGAGACGGGTTTGTTCAGTTCGGCAGCGAATTCGGCGACGGTGTTACTCGACATAGGGGGTCCTTCTCCTCGGCTGGGCCGTTCACGAACGCGCGGACGACGCATCACCAGCGAACCAGTGCTCGCGCGCCTTCATGATCAGGGCCGTCGCTTCTTCGCGGCTTTGCCCCGTGATTTCGATCAATTCGTCGACCGCCAAATCGGCCAGGTCGTCGAGTGTGTGCACACCGGCTTCGGCCAGTTTGGCGATCAGGTCGGTGCTCATGCCTTCCAGGTCGCGCAGGTCCTGCGAGACCTCCTCGACGCTTTCTTCTTTGGCGATCTCCATCGTCAGCAGCGCGTCCTTGGCGCGTGCGCGCAACTCGTTGACGGTGTCCTCGTCGAAGGCTTCGATCTCCAGCATTTCCTGCAGCGGCACGTAGGCCACTTCCTCGAGGCTGGTGAAGCCTTCTTCGATCAGGATGTCGGCGATTTCCTCGTCCACGTCGAGCTTGTTCATGAACAGCTCGCGCAGCGCTTGGCGCTCCTGCGCCTGCTTCTGGGCCGACTCTTCGGCCGTCATGATGTTGATTTTCCAGCCGGTCAGCTCGGACGCCAGGCGCACGTTTTGCCCGCCGCGGCCGATGGCGATGGCCAGGTTTTCTTCGTCGACCACCACGTCCATCGCGTGCCGTTCTTCGTCGACCACGATCGACTGCACGTTGGCCGGCGCCAGCGCGCCGATGACGAATTGGGCAGGATCGTCGCTCCACAGCACGATGTCCACGCGTTCGCCGGAGAGCTCGTTGGTGACCGCATTGACGCGCGAGCCGCGCACGCCCACGCACGTGCCGATCGGGTCGATGCGTCGGTCGTGCGAGAGCACGGCAATCTTGGCGCGGCTGCCCGGGTCACGCGCGCAGGCCTTGATCTCCAGCAGCCCCTGCTCGATCTCAGGCACTTCTTGGCGAAACAGCTCGATCATGAACTCCGGCGACGCACGCGACAGCAGGATGGGCGCGCCGCGCAGCGTGGGATCCACCTCCATGATGAGGGCACGCACCCGGTCGCCCGTACGGAAGTTCTCCTTCGGGATCATCTCGCTGCGCTTCAAGCGGCCTTCAACCCGGCCGCTTTCGACGATGACGTCGCCCTTGTCGAGCCGCTTGACGGTACCAACGAAGATCCGGTCGCCACGCGACAGGAAGTCGTTGAGCAGCATCTCTCGCTCGGCATCGCTGATCTTTTGCAGAATGACCTGCTTGGCGGCCATGGCGCCAATGCGGCCAATGGGCACGCTCTCGATCGGCTTTTCGATGTAGTCGCCCACCTGAATGCCCGGATGGTCTTCCACCGCGTCGGAGTACAGCTCCTCAGCGTCCGGGTTTTGCAGGCCGGCCTCGTCGGGCACCACTTTCCAGCGCCGGAACGTTTCATACGCCCCGGTGTCCGGATCGATCGACACCCGCACGTCCACCTCGCCGCCGAGCAGCTTCTTGGTCGCCGACGCAAGGGCCGACTCCACCGCTGCCAACACGACGCGCGGCTCCACATTCTTCTCGCGCGAGATGGCATCGATCAACATCAACATTTCGCGGTTCATTGTTCTGGCCTGCCTTTCACTGCCTGCGTATTCGTTTCAAGCGGGATCATGGGCGCCGCGCGGGCGGCGCCCTTTGAAATCCACGATGGGCGCCAGGCGCGCCTCGCGCACCTCGTCGAGCGTAAAACCCAGCACCTGAACGGTGGCCAGGTCCGCCACGCGCCGCTGTGGCTTGCCGGTCGGCTTGGCGCGCGCAGACGGCGTCGCCTCGTCGATCAGCTCGAGCTGCCAGGTACCCGGCTGGCTGCCACGGCGCAAGGTGCCACGGAACTTCTTGCGCGTCGGCGCCACCGCACCGGCAGCCGCCGCCCCGATCGGTGTGCGCAGCGACAGATCGACGACTTCGCCCACGAAGCGCTCGTAATCCCGCTCATGGCGCAGCGGGCGGTCGATACCGGGCGAGCCGACCTCCAGGCGCCGGTAATCGACGCCCTCCACCTCCAGCACGTACTGGAGCTGGCGCGTGACGCGTTCGCAATCGTCCACGGTCACGAAGCGCTCTTGCGGCTGCGCCGCATCCCACGGCCAGTCGATGGTCACGCGCAGCAGCCCGCCGGCGGACCGCTCCAGATCCACCAACTCGTACCCCAGTCCAACGACCGTCTGCTCGACCACCTGCTGCCAGCTCATGCGATTCGTATCTGCCCTTTCTGGGAAAGCGCGCTGATCACGCTCCCACGCTTGCCACCCATCGTGATTGGACGTTCGACCAAAAAAAATGGGCCGGTATGCACCCGCCCATTCGGTCGTGACCCAGCTATTCTAACACCCCATGCTCCGAAATGCATCATCCCCGGCTTGGGGCCCGTTCGCCCCGGCGCCGCCGCGGTGCGCCCAAGCCGCTACAATGCGGGCTTCGACGTCGGAGCGTAGCGCAGTCTGGTAGCGCATCTGCTTTGGGAGCAGAGGGTCGAAGGTTCGAATCCTTTCGCTCCGACCAATGCATTCACACCCCTGCCGTCCGTAGCTCAGCGGGATAGAGCAACGGCCTTCTAAGCCGTGGGTCGGGGGTTCGAGCCCCTCCGGACGGGCCAGCGCAACAGCTCTATTTCACGACATGACCGTCACCATCAAAGATGCCGCCGGCATCGAAGGCATGCGACTCGCCGGACGGCTGGCCGCGGAGGTGCTCGACTATTTGACCCCGTACGTTCGCCCCGGCGTCACCACCAACGAGCTCGATCGACTGGCACACGACTACATCGTCAACGTGCAGCAGGCCGTGCCCGCGCCGCTCAACTACGCCCCCAACGGCTACCAGCCATACCCCAAGAGCATTTGCACGTCGGTCAACCACGTGGTCTGTCACGGCATCCCCAACGACAAGCCGCTCAAAAAAGGCGACATCGTCAACATCGACGTGACCGTCATCAAGAACGGCTGGCACGGCGACACGAGTCGCATGTTCCTCGTCGGCGAGGTTGCGCCCCACGCAAGGCGGTTGTGCCAGGTCACGTATGAAGCGATGTGGAAGGGCATCCAAATGGTGCGCCCGGGCGTGCGGTTGGGTGACATCGGCCACGCGATCCAGACTTATGCCGAAAGCGCTGGCTATAGCGTGGTGCGCGAATTCTGCGGCCACGGCATCGGCCGCCGCTTTCACGAAGACCCCCAGGTGCTGCATTACGGCCGTCCCGGCACTGGCATGGAGCTGCAGCCGGGTATGACTTTCACCATCGAGCCGATGATCAACCAGGGCCGCCGCGACATCCGCGAAATGGGCGATGGCTGGACCATCGTCACGCGCGACCGGTCGCTGTCGGCGCAGTGGGAGCACACCGTGCTGTGCACGGAGAACGGCTACGAGGTGCTCACCCAATCGGCTGGCACCCCTGCCCCGCCGGCGTTCGTCACGGCCGCACAGTCCGCCCCGGCCTGAGCGTGGGCTGGCCCCGGTCTTGCTTGTCACTGGGCCATGACCGACACCGTTGCACCCCTGCCTGAGGCGCCGTTGGCGGCGCTGCGCCAGCACTACCGCACGCAAAAGGCGGCCATTCTGCAGGCCATCGAGTCGCTGGACGTGCGCTCACGCGGGGTGCGCAGCCTGCTGCGGCGCCTCAGCCGCCTGACTGACGACACCTTGCGCCGTTTGTGGACCGGCGCCGGCCTACCCCACGCGCTGACGCTGGTGGCGGTCGGGGGATATGGACGCGGCGAGTTGTTTCCGTACTCCGACGTGGACGTGCTCGTGCTGTTGCCCGACCACACCAGCACCGACGCCCCGCCCCCCTGGCAGAGCGCGGTCGAGCGCTTCATCGGACAGTGCTGGGACGTGGGCTTGGAGATCGGTTCCAGCGTGCGCACGGTGGCCGACTGCCTGCGCGAGGCATCCAACGACATTTCGGTGCAGACCGCGCTGCTGGAGAGCCGCTGGCTGGCTGGCGATCGGCGCCAGTTCGAAGCCCTCGGACGCGCGTTGGGTGAACAGATCGATGCGCTGACATTCTGCCGTGCCAAGCAGTTCGAGATGCAACAGCGCCACCAGCGCTACGAAAACACCCCGTATGCCCTAGAGCCCAATTGCAAGGAGTCGCCCGGTGGGTTGCGCGATCTGCAGGTCATTCTGTGGGTGGCCAAAGCGGCGGGGCTGGGCAGCACGTGGGACGAGCTGGCGCGGCGCGGCCTGGCCACCGCACGCGAGGCGCGCCAGCTCAAGGCCAACGAGGCACTCTTGAGCCTGATCCGCGCCCGCTTGCACGTGTTGGCGCGTCGACGCGAGGATCGGCTGGTCTTTGATTTGCAGACCGCGCTGGCGCAGGCCTTTGGTATCGAGGCGCAGGTGGGTGCTGAGGGGGGGCGCGAGCAGTCGGCACGCCGCGCGCGTCGCGCCAGTGAGCGCTTCATGCGCCGCTACTACTGGGCCGCCAAGGCAGTCACCCAGCTCAATCAGATTTTGCTGCTCAACATTCAGGAGCGGCTCGAGCGCGATGAGCACGGTGTCGGCCCCCTGCGCCCCATCAACGAGCGCTTTCTGGACCGGGGTGGCATGCTGGAGGTGGCCAGCGACGACCTCTACTGGCACCAACCGCACGCCATTTTGGAAACCTTTTTGCTTTACCAGCAGACCCCCGGCATCAAGGGGCTATCGGCGCGTACGCTGCGCGCGCTCTATAACGCCCGCCCCATCATGAACGCGGCATTTCGGCGCGATCCGGTCAATCGCCAGACCTTTCTGCGCATCCTGCAGCAGCCCCAGGGCATCACCCATGCCTTTCGGCTCATGAACCAGACCTCCGTCCTGGGGCGCTACCTGTGGCCGTTTCGCAACGCGGTCGGGCAGATGCAGCACGACCTGTTCCACGTCTACACGGTCGACCAGCACATCCTGATGGTGCTGCGCAACATGCGGCGCTTCTTCATGCCAGAGCATGCCCACGAATACCCGTTTTGCTCGCAGCTCGCCGCCGGCTGGGACAAGCCGTGGATCCTGTACGTGGCCGCGCTGTTTCACGACATCGGCAAGGGCCGCGGCGGCGACCACTCGGTCATCGGCGCGCGCGACGTGATGGTGTTTGCCCGCCAGCACGGGATCGCGCGCGAGGACGCCGAGCTGATTCGCTTTTTGGTCGCGCAGCACCTGACCATGAGCCACGTGGCACAACGGGAGGACACCAGCGATCCCGAGGTGATTCGCGCCTTCGCCCGCCTGGTTGGGGACGAGCGGCGACTGACCGGGCTGTATCTGCTGACCGTGGCCGACATCCGCGGCACCAGCCCCAAGGTGTGGAACGGCTGGAAGGCCAAGTTGCTGGAAGACCTGTACCGCGTCACGCTGCGGGTGCTGGGCGGCGGTGCCCCCGACCCCCATGCCGAGGTGGAGGCGCGCAAGCGTGAAGCCTTGGCCGCGCTCGCCCTGCATGCCCTGCCCCATCAGGCGCACCTGGCCCTGTGGTCGCGGCTGGACGTGGGCTACTTCATGCGGCACAGTGCCGACGAAATCGCTTGGCACACCCGCCACCTGTCGCGCGCACTGGCGCAGACCAGTAGCACCTTCCCGCCAACCATCGTGCGCGCGCGCCTCTCACCGGCGGGCGAAGGGCTGCAGGTGCTGGTGTACTGCGCCGACCAGCCCGAGCTGTTCGCGCGCATCTGTGGCTATTTCGACCAAGCGGGCTTCTCGATTCTGGACGCCAAGATCCACACCACTGCCGACGGCTGTGCGCTCGACACCTTCCAGGTCGCCACCGAAACCTTGTCCGAACACTACCGCGAGTTGGTCGCACTGGTGGAAAGCGGCTTGCCGCGCGCGCTCGATCCCGCGGCCCCATTGCCGACGCCAGGGCGCGGCCGCGTCTCGCGGCGGGTGCGCAGTTTTCCGGTCGTGCCCCGGGTGCAGTTACAGCCCGACGAACGCGGGCAGCGCTGGCTGCTGAGCGTGTCCGCCAGCGACCGCAAGGGTCTGCTCTACCGCATCGCAGGGGTGTTCATGCGGCACCGGGTTCAGGTGCAGCTGGCCAAGGTCACGACACTGGGCGAGCGGGTCGAGGACACCTTCGTCATCACGGGGCCGACGCTGCATGTCGCGCGCGAGCAAGCCCAGCTCACCCAGGACTTGATGGCGGTACTGGACGACGCAGCGGGTTCCGCCGTATAGTGCACGGACAACAGCTCAAGGAGGCACCATGCGACACGACACCCTCTCGGCAGCGCGGGCGGTATGCGGGGTGCTAGGGCTTGCTCTGGCGGCGGCTACCGGCGTACGGGCCGACGTGCCCACCATTTTTCGGGACGCCGACCTCGCGCAGGGCGAGAAGCTGATCCAGCAGCACCGTTGCGCCCAATGCCATGCGGAAAAGGTTGGCGGCGACGGCAGCGCGATCTACCGGCCGCTGGGGCGCATCAACACCCCGGGCCTGCTACGCGGTATGGTCGAGCAGTGCAACAGCATGCTCAACCTGCAGCTGTGGCCCGAGGAAGTGACGGCGGTGGCCGCCGTCCTCAACCGCGACCACTACCGGTTCAAGCAGGACTGATGCCAGCTCCAGGTGCGGGCGTCGACTTGGGCGCCTCGCCCAACAGCGCGAGCAACCCCGCCTCGTCGAGCACGGGCACGCCCAGTTCTCGGGCACGCTCGAGCTTGCTGCCCGCGGCCTCACCGGCGACCACCCAGTCGGTCTTGCGGCTGACCGATCCCACCACCTTCCCCCCCGCGGCTTCGATGCGGGCCTTGGCTTCGTCGCGTGTGAGCGTGGGCAGCGTGCCGGTCAGCACGAACGTCTTGCCCGCCAGCGGCAGCGGTGTGGCGGCCGGTGTGCCCTCGTGCTCGGGCCAGTGGACGCCGCAGGCGCGCAACTGCTCGACCACTTCGCGGTTGTGCGGCTGCGCAAAAAAGGTGTGGATGCTGCGCGCCACCACGGGCCCGACGTCGGGCACCGCCTGCAGCTCGTCTACCGACGCATCCATGATCGCGTCGAGCCGACCGAAGTGGCGCGCCAGGTCGCGCGCCGTGCTCTCGCCCACGTGCCGAATGCCCAGCGCGAACAGAAAACGCGCCAGCGTCGTGGACTTGGACGCTTCGATCGCCGCGAGCAGGTTGGCGGCGGACTTCTCGCCCATGCGATCGAGCGCTGCCAGCGCGTTCAAGCCCAGCCGGTACAGATCGGCCACGTTGCGCACCAGGTTCGCATCCACCAGTTGATCGACCAGTTTTTCGCCCAGGCCCTCGATGTCCATGGCGCGCCGCTGCGCAAAATGCAGGATGGCCTGTTTGCGCTGGGCGGGACAGAACAGCCCGCCGCTGCAGCGGTGATCCACTTCGCCCGGCTCACGCACCACGGCGCTGCCGCAGACGGGGCAGGCAGTGGGCATCTCGAACGGCGCGCCCCGCGGCTCCGGCAACGGGGGCGCCACCGCCACCACCTCGGGGATGACGTCGCCGGCGCGTCGCACGATCACGGTGTCGCCCACGCGCACGTCTTTGCGTCGCACCTCGTCGGCATTGTGCAACGTGGCGTTGGTGACGGTGACGCCGCCGACGAACACCGGCTCGAGCTTGGCCACCGGCGTGAGCTTGCCCGTGCGCCCGACCTGCACGTCGATGGCCAACACGCGCGTGAGTTGTTCCTGGGCCGGGTATTTGTGCGCGATCGCCCAGCGCGGCTCGCGGGTAACGAAGCCCAGCCGTTGTTGCCAGTCGAGCCGATCGACCTTGTAGACCACGCCGTCGATGTCGAACGGCAAGGCATCACGCTGGCCCCCGATGTCACGGTAGTAGTCGGCCAGCGCTTGACCGCCCGCACAGCGGCGCGCCAAGTCGGATACCGGAAATCCCCAGTCCCGCAACGCGCACAAGACGTCCCAGTGGCGGCGAAAGTCGGGGCCGCCGTGCGTCGGCGGACTCACCTCTCCCAGGCCATAGGCAAAAAAACTCAAGGGGCGTGATGCCGTCACGGTGGGATCGAGCTGGCGCACTGCGCCCGCGGCCGCGTTGCGGGGATTGACGAAGGTCTTTTCGCCGCGCTCACGCTGACGGGCATTGAGGGCCTCGAACGCATCGCGGCGCATGTAGACCTCGCCTCGCACCTCCAGGCGGGGCACTGGCACTCCCGCCCCCCGCAGCCGCAAGGGTATCTGCCCGATGGTGCGGATGTTTTGTGTCACGTCCTCGCCGGTCTCACCGTCACCGCGCGTGGCGGCCCGCACCAGCACGCCGTGCTCGTACAGCAGCCCAATGGCCAGGCCGTCGAACTTGGGTTCGGCCACGTACTCGACCGGTGGGTCGTCAGGCCCCAATCCGAGGTCTTTGCGGATGCGCGCATCGAATGCCAGCGCAGCGGCCGGGTCGGTATCGGTTTCGGTGCGGATGCTGAGCATCGGCACTGCGTGCCGCACGGTGGTAAACCCCTCCAGCGGTGGCGCGCCGACGCGCTGGGTGGGCGAGTCGGGTGTCACCCAATCCGGGTGGCGGGCCTCGATCGCCTGCAGTTCGGCCAACAGGCGGTCGTACTCGGCGTCCGGAATTTCGGGGTCGTCCAGCACGTAGTAGCGCCACGCGTGGTGGTGCAGCAGGCGGCGCAGCGCCTGCACACGCTGCCATTCGGGGTCATCCGAAGGGTGGGTCGCGCCCTCGGCGCTCGCGGAAGTGAACAGATCGGATGGCACAGGAGCAGTGAAAAGCGGGATGGCGGACACGGACCCGATTATCGGCGCCCAAAGCGGCTCAGGTCGGCAGCAATCGGGTCGTGTACAGGCGCGTGGGGTCGAGTGAATCGTAATCCATGCCCTGGGGTTGCGCGTACAGCACCCGCAGTACCTGCTGCACGGCCTGTGGCTCCAGCGTACCGTCGGGTGAAAACGCCCCCCGCGTGTGCATCAAAATGGACAAAAAAAGGCTCGGATCACCCGCAAAGCCGCCCAGGTCGGCGTGGCGCGCCAGATCCGACGGCCCCGCGGTCTGCAGCCAGCGCAACGCACGCCGCACCGCACGGGCGACGGACTGCAGCTCGGCGCCGTGGCGGCGCACCTGCGGCTCGGGTGCGCTCAGGCAGGCGCACAAGACCGGGCCACCGAGCAAGCGCTGACTGTCCGACGGGTGGCGGGTGTCGGCCACCAGACGGATGGCGCCCTGGCGTTGCAGCTGGGTCAGCATCGGGTCGCCCACGCAGACGGCGTCGATGGTGCCCGATGCCAGCAGCGTTTGTGTATGCGCCACGTCGCCCAGCGTCGGATACTGCACCTGCCCCGGCGCGACCCCCTGTCCCTGCAGCACCAGGGCGGCGATCGCAGGTGCCATCCGGTCACCCGCCAGCACGCCAACCCGCACGGGCGCCGCGGCGAGCCCTTGACCCTGCGCGGGTGCCGGATGGCGCCAACCAAACCCAAGCTGTGGCGTACGGACCAGCGCCAGAAATGCCTGCTCGGGCTGCCCATGCAGCTGTTGGCGCAACACGAAGTCGAAGGCACCGGCGTGAACCCGGACCGCGTCGGGGTCGAGTGCAGCCGCTGAGGCCGAGCCGTGCGGCGCCAGCGCAACGGCCACCCCCTCGGCGGCGAAGTAACCAAGCCGCTCGGCCAGCCGCACCGGCAGGGCCGCCAGTGGTGTGTGCAGCGCCCACTGCACCGACACCGGGGCTGCTGCCCCGGCCCGCACACGTGGCGGCAGCGTCGTGGTGACGACCGCCCCCCCCAGCACACGCAAACAACCCCGCCTGTCCATGTCGCCGCCCCGGCTGATGCCGCCCGCTCGCGCGGGCGACGATGTCCGTACAGGATAAGACGCGGCATCGGGGCCGCGCATCGGGATCTGCCCCGACAGGGTCATCCCGGAGCGGGTATTCCCGCACCCGCCGGGAGGCGTCAGCGCCGGTCTGCCAGCGCGTGCGCGATCGTACCGAGGTCGACATACTCCAGTTCGCTGCCCACGGGTACGCCGCGGGCCAGCCGGGTCACTTTCAGGCCCAGAGCGCGCGCCAGTTGTCCCACCACGTGGGCGGTGGCCTCTCCCTCGGCGGTAAAGCTGGTGGCCAGAATCACCTCTTGCACCGGTGGCGTACTCTGCAAGCGCTCCAGCAGCGGCCGCACGCCGATGTGGTCAGGACCAATGCCGTCGAGCGGGCTGAGCCGCCCCATCAGGACGAAATAGCGCCCGCGGTAGGCGCCGGTGCGCTCGAGCGCCGCCTGGTCGGCCGGCGTTTCGACGACGCACAACAGCCCCGCATCGCGTGTGGGGTCGGCGCAGGTCGGGCAAATCGCCTCTTCCGAAAACGTGTGGCACAGCGCGCAGTGCTGGACGCCTTCGGCCGCAGCCTGCAGCGCGTGCGCGAGCTGCAGCGCGCCGTCGCGGTCGTGCTGCAACAAGTGGTATGCCATGCGCGAGGCCGAGCGCACGCCCACGCCCGGCAGCCGCTGCAGGGCTGCGATGAGCTGCTCGAGCCGCCGCGACGCGGACTTGCCCATGGGCAGCGGTCGCGTCCGCTCAGAACGGGAACTTCATGCCACCGGGCAAACCGGGCATGCCAGCGGTCACCTGGGCCATGCGTTCTTGGGTCGTCTCCTCGACCTTGCGCACCGCCGCATTGAACGCGGCGGCCACCAGGTCTTCGAGCATTTCCTTGTCATCGCTCAACAGGCTGGGGTCGATGGTGACGCGCTTGACGTCGTGCTTGCCGGTCATCACGACCTTGACCAGTCCTGCGCCAGATTCGCCGGTGACCTCCATCGTCGCCAGTTCTTCCTGGGCGCGCTTGAGGTTTTCCTGCATGGCCTGGGCCTGCTTCATCAGGCCGGCGAGCTGTCCTTTGTTGAACATGGGTCAGTGCTTTCTCTCGAAGGGGGTCGATGGGTTCAGACGGCGGGGTCGCCGTCGACGGGCTGGATGCTACCAGGGACGATGGTCGCCCCCCAGTCGCGCATCAAAGACTGCACGAGCGGATCGCCCTGAATGGCGGCCTCGGCCGCTTGCTGGCGTGCCTGGCGCGCAGCGGCACGCCGCTGCGCGGGCGAGTCGGGCGCGGGGCCCACCTCCACCGCCAGTTGCCATCCCTCGGGCAGCCCCAGGTATTGGGCCAGCGCCACACGCAGGCGCTCGCGCGGCGTGTCTTGTGCCAGTGTGCCCTGGGGCACGCGCAAGCGCCAAGCGTGCGCCTGCCGATCCACCAACTCGGACTGCAGTGCCAGTTCCCGGGCCAGCGCCTGCACGTGCCCGCCCGCCTCCAGCGCGAGCACGATGCGTTCCCACTCGTCCCCCAGCGGCGGCGAGTCGGCAGGGTGGCTGGCCAACGCTTGCACGGCCGCGGCGGCCGGCTCAAGGGCGGGGGGCGGCGCTGGCGGCGTTTTTTTTTCCGCCGGTGCCTCGGACGCCACGGGAGCGACCACCAACGGCGGCGGCTCACCCATGAACGCCAACGCACGCAGTAGCACCATGGTCAGCGCGGCGTACTCGTCTGGCGCCAACCCCAACTCCGCACGCCCATGCAGGCACAGGCTGTAGAGCAGTTGCGTGACATCGGCCGGCAAGGCAGCCGCCAGTGCCGGCAGGCGTGCGTCGTCGGCGTCGTCGACGGCGGCCTCCCCCGTCCACTGCAGCACCGCCAAGCGTTGCAGGATGGCCGTCATCTCCTCCAGCGTCGCCGCGGGGGGCAGCCCCTGTACACGCAGGTCGTCGACGGCGGCCACCAGCGCGCGTGCATCGCGCGCTGAGAGCGCGTGCAACAGGCCGAGGACGTAACCATGATCCACCGCCCCCAACATCTGGCGCACGTCCGCCTCGGCCAGACGCCCGGCACCGAAGGCGATGGCTTGATCGGTCAGGCTCAGCGCGTCGCGCATCGAGCCTCGCGCCGCGCGCGCGAGCAGCCGCACCGCGCCCGGCTCCGCCGCGATCGCCTCGCGCGCGAGCACCTGCTGCAAATGCTGGGCCACCGTCTCCGGCGCCATCGGCCGCAGGTTGAACTGCAAGCAGCGGCTCAACACCGTCACCGGCACTTTTTGCGGGTCGGTGGTGGCGAGCACGAACTTCAGATACTCCGGCGGCTCCTCCAGCGTCTTCAACATGGCGTTGAAGGCGGTGTTGGTGAGCATGTGCACTTCGTCGATCATGAAGACCTTGAAGCGCCCCTGCACCGGTTTGTAGACGGCCTGCTCCAGCAGGGCCTGCACTTCGTCGACGCCGCGGTTGGATGCCGCGTCGAGCTCGGTGTAATCGACGAAGCGGCCCGCGTCGATCTCGCGGCAGGCATCGCAGACGCCACACGGCGTGTCGGTGATGTCACCCCTTCCGTCCGGCCCCGTGCAGTTGAGCGACTTGGCCAAGATGCGCGAGACCGTCGTCTTGCCCACGCCACGCGTGCCCGTGAACAGGTACGCATGGTGCAGCCGCCGTGCGCGCAGCGCGTTGCCCAGCGCCTGCACCACGTGTTCCTGCCCCACCATTTCGGCAAAGGTTTTGGGGCGATATTTGCGGGCCAGCACCAAATACGACATGCGGGCATTCTAGCCGTCGCATACAATGGTGGGTGACGGGCCTTCCCGCATGGTGAAGCGGCCAACCGGGTCAGGTGGGGAACCAAGCAGCCCTAACCGCGTAGCCAGTGCCGGGGTCAAGGCTCGTCACCTCTCACATTCGACACGAACACGACGACCCGAGGCCCATCCACCATGGCGAGCGACCTGATCAAACACGTGACCGATGCCACTTTCGACGCCGACGTCCTGAAGTCGACGACGCCGGTATTGGTGGATTTCTGGGCCGAATGGTGCGGCCCCTGTCGCATGATCGCGCCCATCCTGGACGAGATCGCGGCCGCTTACGCTGGCAAACTGCAAGTGGCCAAGGTCAACGTGGATGAAAATCGCACGGTACCCGCGCAGTATGGTATTCGCGGCATTCCCACGTTGATGCTGTTCAAGGACGGCCAACTCGCCGCCACCAAGGTGGGCGCGCTGAGCAAACAGCAGCTCACCGCCTTCATCGAGCCGTACCTGGCCTGATAGCGCCGCACAGCCAACCGCGGGCGCCTCTGTGCGGCTGCCCGGGGTGTTTGGTGTCATAATCCGTGTCAAAGGCAGCGCCCCACGTGCTGCCGGCCCCGGTTGGTAGCCAACCAGCCGTGCGGGCACCGATTGCGCCGGTATGGTTCCGGCCGTTGTTGGTTTTCCCCAATGTCGTCTTGGCGCGTGCGCATCCACTGCCACGCAGCCACCAAGCACACTCCCTTGTCTGGAGTCGATTTCCATGCACTTGAATGAACTGAAGGCCCTGCACGTCTCGGAGCTGCTCAAGATGGCCGAGGCGCTCGAGATCGAGAATACCGGCCGCATGCGCAAGCAGGAGCTGATGTTTGCGATCATCAAAAAACGCGCCAAAGCGGGCGAACAGGTGTTTGCCGATGGGGTGCTGGAAGTGCTGCCGGATGGCTTTGGCTTCCTGCGCGACCCGAGCGCCAGCTACACCGCCAGCAC
>NZ_CALIND010000190.1:0-4830 GCF_938045175.1 uncultured Tepidimonas sp. | reverse complement strand
GGGCCCCGCCAGCGCCAGCCAGGCGGCGGTCGGTGCGGTATCGGTGGGGTGGAGGGGAGGGGCAGTCATGGGTCCGCGATTATCGCGGCCGCACTGGCGAGCGCACCTCCCCATGGCGCTGCACCAGTGTCCAAGCCACGGTGGCGATGACCACGGACCAGAACCACAGACCGTTGGTGAGCGGGTACACCCCACCGTCGGGGCCAGTGGACATGTGCTGGCCCAGCCAGGTGCCCATGCCAAAGGCGGTGAGCATCATGATGAAACCCGCCAGCGCCGACGCCGCCCCAGCCGCCTGTGGGAATGGCGAGACGGCACCGCTTTGGCCGCAGGGCTGGTGCACGCCGTGCGCCAAGATGAACAGGTAGTACGGTCCCATGATGGCCCAGGTGTGGTGCCAGCCCAGCAGCGCCAGCACGCCGCACAGCGTGCCGCCGGTGAGGGTAAAGCCCGCCGCCAGCGCTACCGTGCGCCGCACACCCCAACGTGGAATCAAGCGCCGGCACAACACGGTGCCCGCGATGTAGACGGCTGACATCGACAGCATCAGCAAGCCGTACTGCGTTTTGCTCAGGTCCAAGACGGTGATGAAGACGAACGACGAGGTGGCGAGAAACGTAAACAGTCCGCCATACGAGGTGGCGGCCAGCAGCGCCCAGGCCCAGAACGTCGGGTGACGCGCGATGCGAGCCCAGATGCGCAGCATCTCGCGCGGTTGCAGGGCACGCGGGTTGGGCGCGGGCAGCGTCTCGCGAAAGCGCAGCGCCACCAGTGCCAGCGCCAACGCCGAGAACACCGCCAGTGCCCCGAGCGTGACGCGCCAGCCGTAGTGCTCCGTCAGCCAACCGCCCAGAGGGCCGCTGATGCAGGCGAAGATGCCCAGCCCGGTCAGGCCACGCGACATCATGCGCGCGCCTTCGGTCGGGCCATACAGGTCGCGCACGATGGCGCGCGCGCCCATGACCGAGGCACCCATGGCCGCCCCCTGAACGATGCGCCACAGAATGAGCTGCTCGATCGTGGTGGCCAGTGTGTTGCCGATCGAGGCCAGCGTGTACGCCGCCAGACCGACCATCAGCACCGGGCGGCGGCCGAAGCGGTCGGAAATCGGCCCCCACACGAGCTGGGCGGCACCGAACGACAGCAGCAAGGCGGTCAGCGTCGCCTGGACCTGGGCCATGGGGGCACCAAAGGCGGCCGTGACGGCCGGCAACGCGGGCAGGTACAGGTCGGTGGCCAGCGGCTGGATGCCCAGCAGCAGCGAAAGGAAGACGACGACCCACCCCGGTGTCATGGGGGGCGTGCCGGTAGCGGATGCGTGCATGACAGGATGCTACCAAACCCAGCCCGCGTGCAGGCCTGGGCGCGAGCCGTCCGGCGTCGCCTCAGCGACCGCGCAGAAACAGCGCGTCGAGCTCTTGGAGGCTGAGCTGGCGCCAGGTCGGGCGCCCATGGTTGCACTGGTCGCTGCGCTCGGTGGCTTCCATCTGGCGGAGCAGGGCGTTCATTTCCTCCACGGTGAGGCGGCGGTGGGCGCGCACCGCGCTGTGGCAGGCCATGGTCGCCAGCAGCTCGTTGCGCGCACGCTCCAGTACCCAGCGGCCGCCGCCGTGCTGCTCCAGTTCTGCCAGCACCGCACGCGCCAGGGCCACCGCATCGGCGTGGGCCAGCAGCACGGGCACGGCGCGCACCGCCAGCGTCTGTGGCGACAACGGCACCACCTCCAGCCCCAACCGCTGCAGGTCGTCGGCGCAGCGCTCGGCGCAGGCCACCTCCAGCGGGGTGGCGGCAAACGTGGCCGGGATGAGCAGCGGCTGGCTCGGCATGGCCGTCTCGCCCAGCTGGTCGAACTGTGCTTTGAGCCGCTCGTACACGATGCGCTCGTGCGCGGCGTGCATGTCCACCAACACCAGGCCGTGGGCGTTTTCGGCCAGGATATAGATGCCGTGCAGTTGCGCCAGTGCTCGGCCCAGCGGCCATTCGCCGTTCGCTGGGGCGTCCGTGGCGACCGCGGCGGTGGGGGGCGGCGGGAATATCGGGACGGCGGGCTCGGATGGGCGCAGCGGCGGGTCGGGCCAACCCGGCAAGCGCGGCAGCGGCTCGCGCACGCCCAGGTCGAGGCCGACCGGCCGCTGGTAGCGGGTGGTGTCCCAGTCCCCGGGGCCGCGCGGCAGCGGGGAGGGCACGGGTGCGGGTGCAGCAGGCGCGGGGGTGGCCGTGGGGCCGATGGTGCGGCTGCGGGGGGTGGCCAAGGCGGCTTCGACCGCGCGCTGCACCGCTTGGTGCACGGCGCCGCTGTCGCGAAAGCGCACCTCGATTTTGGTCGGGTGCACATTCACGTCCACCGCACGCGGATCGAGGGTGAGGAACAGCACGTACGCCGGCTGGCGCTGGCCGTGCAGCACGTCGTCGTAGGCGCTGCGCACGGCGTGCGTGATCACGCGGTCGCGCACGTAGCGGCCGTTGACGTAGGCAAACTGGCGGTCGGTGCGTGCGCGGGCTGCATCGGGCAGGCCGATCAGGCCGTGCAGCGACAGTGGCCCGGCACTGGCCTGCAGCGGCAGGCTGTCGCCCACGAAATCGCTGCCCAGCGCGTCGGCGATGCGGCGCTGCCACGCGAGTGTGGCGTCCAGATCGGTGCACGCGCGCCACTGCTGCACCAGCCGCCCCTCGTGCCAGATGGCAAAGCCCACGTCGGGGCGCGCCAGGGCGTGGCGGCGCACGGCTTCGATGCAGTGGGCCAGCTCGGTGGCGTCGCTTTTGAGAAATTTGCGCCGCGCGGGGGTGGCGTAAAACAGCTCGCGTACCTCGACCGTGGTGCCGGGTGGGCGGGCCGCCGGCCGCAGTTCGCCGCTGCGGGCGTCCAGGCTCCACGCGTGGCCATCGGGGTCGTCGGCCGGGCGCGACACCAGCGTCACCTCGGCGACCGAGGCGATGGCGGCCAACGCCTCGCCACGAAAGCCCATCGTGAGCACGGATTCGAGTTCCGCCAGGTCGCGGATTTTGCTGGTGGCGTGGCGTTGCACGGCGGCGGGCAGTTCCTCGCGTGGGATGCCGATGCCGTCGTCCTCCACCGCGATCAGGCGCACACCGCCACCAGCCAGGCGCACCGTGATCTGGCGCGCGCCCGCGTCGAGGGCGTTGTCGACCAGCTCGCGCACGACGGAGGCGGGCCGCTCGACCACTTCGCCCGCAGCGATCTGGCTGATGAGCTCGTCGGGCAGGGGGCGGATGGCGCGGCGTGGGATGGGGGCGTCGGGGCTCATCAGGTGGACCGATTGCGCGCCAGTGGCGGGTTGCGCTCGAAGTAGCGCCGGATGCCGCGCTCCAGCGCTTCGGCGATGCGGGCCTGAAACGCCGGGTCGCGCAGTCGGCGCTCTTCGTCGGGGTTGCTGATGAAGGCGGTCTCCACCAGCACGCTGGGGATGTCGGGCGCGCGCAGCACGGCAAAGCCGGCTTGTTCGACGCGTGGCTTGTGCAGGACGCTAACTCGCTCGATCTCGCGCAGCAGGGTGGCGCCTAAGCGCAGGCTGTCGTTGATCTGCGCGGTCATGCTCATGTCGAGCAGCGTGCGTTGCACGGTCACGTCCTTGACGTTGACGGGTAGGCCGCCGATGCGGTCGGCGGCGTTTTCGCGGTTGGCCAGCCAGCGCGCGGCGGCGCTCGACGCCCCGCTGTCGCTGAGGGCATAGACGCTGGCACCGCGTGGGCGCGGGGTAAAGAAAGCGTCGGCGTGGACGCTGACGAGCAGATCGGCTTGCACGCGGCGCGCCTTTTGCACGCGCACGTGCAGCGGCACGAAGAAGTCGGCGTCGCGCGTCATGAACACGCGCACCGGGTTGCCCTGGATGCGCGTGCCATCCAGGCGTTCGCGCAGGCGGTGCGCGATGGCCAGCACGACGTCTTTTTCCCGGGTGCCGTCGGGGCCGATCGCGCCGGGGTCTTCTCCCCCGTGGCCGGGGTCGAGGGCGACGATGATGAGGCGCTCGCTGGGTGCGCGGCGGGGGCCGTCGGGGCTGGGCGTGGGGCGGGCCGCCGGGGCGCGTGCAGCCGGCGGTGGCGCCGGGGGCGGGGCGACTTCTTGCCGTTCGCGGCGCGCAATGAAGTCGGCAATGGGGTCTTCGTCCACAGCGGGCGGCCCAGCGGTGTGGGTGGGCGGTGATATGGGCGCGTCGGCCCCGGACGTTGGCGCCGGGGCGCGTGCCACGTGGCGTGCGATCAGCTCTTCCAGGGGGTCCGGCGGGGTCAGCGGGTACAGGTCCAGCACCAGCCGGTGCTGGTACGCGGCCACCGGCTCGAGCTGGAATACCTGCGGCCCGACCGGTTGTTTGAGGTCGAGCACCAGCCGCACCGTGTCAGGGTCGTAGAGTCCCACGCGCACGCGCGCCACGAATGGGTCGTCGGGCTGGATGCGCTGTACCAGCTCTTGCAAACTGGGCAGCAGGTCGGCACCCCGGATGTCTACCGCCAGCCGCGGCGGGTCAGCCACGTACAGGGTGGTGGCCTGCAAGGCGGTGTCGGACTCGATGGTCACACGCGTGTAGTCGCGTGCGGGCCACACCCGCACGCCTACCACGCGCGCGGCCCAGGCGGGCCAGCTGCCCCCCAATCCTGCCAGCACCAGCAGTGCGTGCAGGTGTCTCATCAGGGCGCGGCGTTCGGCGTTCAGCGATCGGCTCATGCAGCGGTGTCGAGCAGGGCCACGCCACGCGCGGAGCGGGTGCTGAGGGTGATGTGTCGGCCACCGTCGTCGGTGTGCCGCAACAGCAGGTCGAGGTCGGGCATGGGCAACAGCGGGCCGGCCTTGTCCGGCCATTCGACCAGCTTGAG
>NZ_CALIND010000189.1:0-3974 GCF_938045175.1 uncultured Tepidimonas sp. | reverse complement strand
CCGATGCCTTTGATCGCGGGCAGGCGCAGCTCCATCGGGCCAGTGGGGATGTCGATGGGCTGCGCGCCCAGCTCCAACGCGCGGTAGTAGGCCTTGTGGGCGTCCTTGACGCGGAAGGCCAAGCCACAGGCGCTGGGGCCGTGTTCCTGCGCGAAGTAGTACGCCAGGCTTTTGGGCTCGCGGTTGAGGATGAAGTTGATGCCGCCCTGGCGCCAGAGCTCGACGTCTTTGGAGCGGTGGCGCGCCACGAGGGTGAAGCCCAGGGCTTGAAACAGCGGTTCGAGCACGTTGGGGCGGGGCGAGGCGAATTCGACGAATTCGAAGCCGCACAAGCCCATGGGGTTGTCAAACGGGGTGGTCATGGCAGCACTCCAAGGGTAAACATGATGGACGAGAGCATATGCCTGCAATGGCGCAATGGGTTTGCATCGTGCTGCCGGAAAAACCCGAAGATTTGTAAGATTCTTGTGCGTTTATCGTAATTAACGAGAGAAAATTACGCCCAGCCGCGCTTTGCCTGCGGTGCTGGTGCGCGCCGTGCCCCGGCGCAACCGTTCGTCTGGAGTCCGTCATGTCCGCAGCCGTACCGCCCACTGTGCTCGATGCAGTAGACCGTCGCATGTTGACCCGTCTGCAAGAGGACGGGCGCATTACCAACCAGGCGCTGGCCGAGGCGGTGCACCTGTCGCCGGCGCAGTGCAACCGGCGCCACCGCCGGCTGGAAGAGCTGGGCCTGATTCGCCGCTACGAGGCGCGGCTGGACGCGCCGCGACTGGGGCTGGGGGTGACGGCTTTCGTGCACGTGACCATGGAGCGTGGCCACATCCGCGAAGTGGAGAAGTTTCGCGAGCGGGTGCGCGCCATGACACAGGTGCAGGAGTGCTATGCCGTCACCGGCGACTTCGACTACGTGCTCAAGGTGGTGGCGCGTGACCTCAAAAGCCTGTCGGATTTTTTGCTGGGCACGCTGGCGCAGCTGCCCGGGGTCAATGGGGTGCGCTCCAGCGTGTGCCTGGACGAGATCAAGTGCACCAGCGCGCTGCCGCTGGACTAGCCCCCCAGGCTAGCCGCGGCCGACGAAGGGCATCTGCGTGGCCAGCACGGTGGTGAACAGCACGTTGGCTTGCAGCGGCAGGCGCGCCATGGTCATGAAGGTTTGAACCACCGCGTCCATGTCCATGCGCGCCTCGGGGCGGATGCTGCCGTCGGCCTGCAGCACGCCGGCAGCCATGGCCTCGGTCATGTCGCTGGCCACATTGCCGATGTCGATCTGGCCCACGGCGATGTGAAA
The DNA here is from genome assembly GCF_938045175.1 of uncultured Tepidimonas sp. NCBI lineage: Bacteria > Pseudomonadati > Pseudomonadota > Betaproteobacteria > Burkholderiales > Tepidimonas > uncultured Tepidimonas sp. The sequence continues at coordinate 2,683 of NZ_CALIND010000189.1, read as the reverse complement.
GGCGCGGCCGTCGAGCGCGGCGGCTTTGGTCAAGCCGGTGATGGCGTGCTTGGTGGCGGTGTAGGCGATGGAGCCCGGGCGCGGCGTGTGGGCCGAGATGGAGCCGTTGTTGATGATGCGCCCGCCCTGTGGGCGTTGTTCGCGCATGAGGGCGAAGGCCGCGCGCAGACAGTAAAACATGCCATCGAGGTTGGTGCGCACGGCGCGCTGCCAGTCCTCCAGCGCCACCGCGTCGGGCGTGGCGGTGGGTGTGAAGATGCCGGCGTTGTTGAACAACAGGTCCAATCGTCCATGGGCAGCGCGCACGGCATCGAAGGCGGCCTGTACCTGAGCGGGGTCGCCGACGTCGGCCGCGTGCGCGTGGGCCCGCGCGAGCGAGCCCGGCTGGGCCGCGTCGGCGAGTGCCGCGGTCTCGTTCAGGGCGGGCGCGCGCCGGCCCACGAGCCAGACGGTCCAGCCGTCATGCAACAGTGCGATGGCGCAAGCGCGGCCGATGCCGCTGCCTGCGCCGGTGACGAGGGCGATGCGCTGAGGGGGAAGACCCGTGTTCATGGAGCGATTGTCGCGCACACGGGCGCGCATGCGGGCACAATGACGCCACCATGCTGCGCTACCAGACGATACCCGTTACCCCCTTTGCCCAAAACTGTTCGCTCGTGTGGTGCGACGCCACGCGGCAGGCCGCCGTGATTGACCCCGGCGGCGACCTGGACACGGTGCTCACCACCGCCGAACGACTGGGGCTGGATCTGCGCCAGATTTGGCTGACCCATGCGCACATCGACCATGCGGGCGGCGCGGGTGAATTGGCCGAGCGGCTGGGCGTACCCATCGTCGGCCCGCACCCGGGGGATCAGTTCTGGATCGATGGGCTGCCGCAGCAAAGCCAGATATTTGGTTTTCCGCCGGCGCGCGCGTTCACGCCCACGCGCTGGCTGCACGATGGCGACACGGTGACGGTGGGCGAATGCACGCTGCAGGTGCGGCACTGCCCGGGGCACACGCCAGGGCACGTGGTGTTTCATTCGCCCGAGGCGCGGCGTGCTTTCGTGGGGGACGTGCTGTTTGCGGGCAGCATCGGCCGCACCGACTTCCCTGGGGGCGACTACCAGCAGCTGATCGACAGCATCACGCAGCGGCTGTGGCCCATGGGGGACGACACGGTGTTCATCCCGGGCCACGGGCCGGAGAGTACGTTCGGCCGCGAGCGGCGTACGAATCCGTTCGTGGGCGGCACGTGAGCCGGCGCGGGGCAGCGCAGCGTCAACCGGCGCGGCGCGCTTGTTCGTACAGGGCCTCGACCTTGGGGATGTTGGCCTCCAGCTCGCGGATGCGGTTGGGTCCGCTGGGGTGGGTGGACAGAAACTCCAGTCCGTTGTTGCCCGAGGCGGCGGCCATCTTTTGCCACAGCGTGACGCTGGCGCGCGGGTCGTAGGCGCCGCGCGCGGCCAGCTCCAGCCCGACCAGGTCGGCTTCGACCTCGTCTTCGCGGCTGAACTTCAGGCTCAGCAACTGCGTGCCCAAGTCGGCCGCCAGCCGGCCCAGGTCGCCCAAGCCCAGTAACTGCGCGCCCAGCGACAGGCCCAGGCCGGTGGCCTGCGTTTTGGCGATGCGCTCGCGCGCGTGTTCGCGCAGAGCGTGCGCCATTTCGTGCCCCATGACCATGGCCGCCTCGTCGTCCGCCAGGCGTAGCTGGTCCAGGATACCGGTGAAAAACGCGATCTTGCCGCCCGGCATGCAAAAAGCATTGATCTGGCGGCTGCCGATGAGGTTGACCTCCCAGCGCCATTGGCGCGCGCGCTCGTTCCAGGGCAGCGCGTGCGGAATGAGCTGGCGCGCAATGGCGCGCAGCCGCCGCAGTTGGGGGTGGTCGTCCGGCGCGAGCGCCCCCTGGGCGCGGGCTTGCGCCAACATTTGTGCGTACTGCTGCGCGGCCGCTGCCTCGAGCTGTTGCGCGGGCACGAGCGAGCGCAGCTTGGACGGTGGCCCCACTTGCACTTGTCCCCATGCGGGAGCCAGGGCGGTGGCGCCGGCCGCAGCGGCGGCAGCACGCAGAAAGCCGCGGCGTGCGGCCAATGGAATCCGGGCGTTGCACATCCAGCACATGGTGCCATCATAGGCACAATCGCAAGGGGGCGGTGTAAGCGGTTTGTGTCATCGGTAACGGTTGCATCGCTGCTCTCCACGCCCCTCGTTGCCATCCATCACTGTCCCGTCCATGCCCACGCCCCCCGCTGCGTCACCACGTCCCGAAGCGCCACGTTCCGCTCCTGCGTGGTGGCGCGTATTGTGGGACTGGCGCGTCGCCGCCATGGTGGCGCTGGGCTTTTCGGCGGGGTTGCCGCTGTTGCTGATTTTTTCGTCGCTGTCGCTGTGGCTGGGCGAGGCCGGGGTGGAGCGGCGCGCGGTAACGTTTTTCAGTTGGGCGGCGCTGGCGTATTCGTTCAAATTCATCTGGGCGCCGCTGGTGGATCGGCTGCCGCTGCCGGGGCTGTCGGCACGACTCGGGCGGCGCCGCGCGTGGCTGCTGGCCGCACAGTTGGGGGTGGTGGTGGCCATTCTGGGCATGGCGGCCACCGACCCGGCCGCGGGGCCAGCGGCGTTGGCGCGCATGGCAGGGTTTGCCGTGCTGCTTGGCTTCATGTCGGCGACGCAGGACATCGTCATCGACGCTTACCGCATC
>NZ_CALIND010000188.1:0-6101 GCF_938045175.1 uncultured Tepidimonas sp. | reverse complement strand
AACGAACCCGAGCCCACCGGTGAGCGCGGTGTCATCGTCTCCACCGCGTCGGTGGCCGCGTTCGAAGGGCAAATCGGCCAAGCGGCCTATGCCGCGTCCAAGGGTGGTGTGGTCGGCATGACGCTGCCGATTGCGCGCGACCTCGCCAAACTCGGCATCCGCCACATGACGATCGCGCCAGGCATCTTTGGCACGCCGATGTTGTTTGGCATGCCGCAAGCGGTGCAAGACGCGCTGGCGGCGATGGTGCCCTTCCCATCACGCTTGGGGCGTCCCGACGATTACGCCAAGCTGGTGCAGCACATCATCGAAAACGATATGCTCAATGGCGAGGTGATCCGCCTCGACGGCGCGATTCGCTTGCAGCCGCGCTAAAGGAGAGGCCCTCGTCCCCGGGGAGCGCTACACTGGCGGCTGTCCGCGCGTCTACACGGCTGACCCGCAACCATGGCCACCCCGACTCCACAAGAAATCGCCCGCGAGGCCGTCAAGCTACTGGCGGCGCGTCGGCTGCCGCCCACGCCCGACAATTTTCAGAGCGCCTACCATGAGGTCGCGGGCACCCGGCCGCTGCAGCCGTTTCCGCTGCTTCAATTGCGCCAGATCGGCCAAGCATTGCCGGAGCGCACCCCGGCTCAAGTGCGCTTCAAGGCGCTGTTCAACAAGGCCGTCTCGCGCCACAGTTGGGAAGACCTGGAAAAACTGCTGACGCAGCACCTGGCCAGCGTGGCCGCTGCCCCACCACCCGTCGGTAGCACCCGCGAGGAACGCGATAACGCCCCACCCGCTGCGCCCACCGCGCCAGCCGCTTCGGCAGACGCTGCGCCGCCCATCGCGCCCGAGATCGCCGAGCAGACGGCGCGCATCATCGACATCGCCCAGCCGCTGGTGGCGGCTGACGACGCCCGGCTGCAGCAACTGGGCAGCGAACTGGTGCAGTACCTGCGCCTGCCCGATCACCACACACCGACCCTGCGGCGCCTGCTGGCCGATTACGCATGGCGACTGTCGTTTGGGGTTGAAGAGCAATTGGGCGTACGCGAGGGGCTGTTGGCGCTGCTGCGCCAAGTGCTCGAACAGCTCGATGCGCTCAGCCCCGACAACCCATGGCTACGCCAGCAGTTGCAAGCGCTGGTGCAAGCCGTGCAGCCGCCGCTGTCGCAACGCCGGCTGGAGGACCTGCACAGCCGGCTCAAGGACATCGCCGCCAAGCAAGTGCAGGCGCGTGAGCAGACGCTGCAAGCCCAGGAGCTGATGCGCCAGACGCTGGCCACCTTTCTGGAGCGGCTGGCGCAGACGGCCGACGCCACCAGCCAGTACCACAGCAAATTCGAAGCCTGCGCGCAGCGCCTGGAGCAAGCGACCAGCCTGGCCGACATGGCGCCGGTGGTGCAAGAAGCCATCCAGACCGCGCGCGCCTTCGCCACCGACACCCAGCGCGTGGCCGACGAGCTGATCGACTTGCGCGACCGCGCCAACCGCGCCGAAGCCGAAGTCCAACGGCTGCAGCGGGAGCTGGATCAGATGGCCGAGCTCGTCACGCACGACCTGCTGACTGGCGTACTCAACCGCAAGGGGCTGGAATCCGCCATCGACCGCGAAAGCCGGCGTGCCGAGCGCCAGGGAACGCACTTGTGCCTGGCGTTGCTGGACGTCGACAACTTCAAACGCCTCAATGACACCCTGGGCCATCTGGCCGGTGACGCGGCGCTCAAGCACCTGGCCGACGTCAGCCGCCGCAGCCTGCGGCCGCAAGACACCATCGGGCGCTACGGCGGCGAGGAGTTCATCATCATCCTGCCCGACACCGAGCCGACCGAGGCGGCCGAGGTCGTGCGCCGCCTGCAGCGTGACCTGAGCACGCACCTGTTTTTGCAAGGCGAGCAGCACGTGCTCATTACCTTCAGCGCTGGCGTGACCGAGCTGCGCGCGGACGAACCCGTGGCCGATGCCATCGCCCGCGCCGATGCTGCCATGTACCGTGCCAAGCGCGCCGGTAAAAACCGGGTCGAGATTGGCTAACATTTCGGCTCATTCCGCAGCTCAGCGCGTCGGGTCGGGTCGCCAAACACGTTCTGCCATCATGATGAATCGTCGTGGGATACTGCGGGGCGCGCTGGCCAGTGCGGCCGTGCTGGCCGCTGGCGGCGGCACCGGCTGCGCGGCGCGTGAGCTGCTACGGGTGGCCTACCACCCTTGGCCCGGTTATGCGCCGCTGGAGCTGGCCCGCAGCCTGGATTGGTGGGAAGAGGCTGCCGTGCAGGCGCTGCGCACCGGCTCGGCGTCGGCATCGCTGCAAGCGCTGCGTGAAGGGCGCGTCGCGGCGGCCGCGCTCACGCTCGACGAAGTGATCGGCGCCCGCCACCAAGGACTGCCGCTGCGGGTCATGGGGATACTCGACATCTCGCTGGGGGCCGACCAAGTGCTGGCCCGCCCCAGCCATGCCGACCCTGCGCAGTGGCGCGGCGCGCGCCTGGGACACGAAAACAACGCCGTGGGCGAACTGATGGCCGTGGCGTGGCTGCAGGCCGCGGGGCTGCAAGCCAGCGACGTGCAGATGGTGCACGTCCCGTTCGACCGGCACGAGGCCGCTTGGCACCAACACGAGGTCGACCTGCTCGTGACCTTCGAGCCCACCGCAGGCCGCCTGCGCCATCGCGGGGCCGTGCCCATCTTCGACAGTGCGCAACTGCCCGCGCCCTGGGCTATCGTGGACGTGCTGGCGGTCCATGCGCGTTTTGCCACGGGTCGGCACACCCCCCAGTGGCGCGCACTGCTGGCCAGCGTGTGGGCGGCCCAGCGGCACCTCAACGAACTGCCGGAGGACAGCCGCTACCGACTCGCGCCCTGGCTAGACGTGCCGCGCGACGAGGTCTTCGCGCTTTTTGCCGGCCTGCGACTGACCGGCTGGCGCGACAACCGCGACTGGCTGGTGGGCGATGAAGCGCGCCTGCCCGCCGTGGCCGACGCGCTGCGCGACCTGATGCGCCGCAATGGATTGCTGTCGGGCACCGAAGTCGACACCCCCCTGGTGTGGCCCGATGCCATCGGAACCGAAGCCCCGACATGAGCCCCCTGCGCCCTCCCCCCAATACCGGTAGCGCCGGCCTGACGCGGCGCAGCTGGCTGCTGGGCGGGCTGGCACTGGCCGCCAGTGCCGCGCGCGCGGCGCATCCCCCGCGCCAGACGGTACGGTTGGGGATTCTGATCTACCGCCCACTGGAAGTCGAACAGCGCACCTGGCGACCACTGCTGCAAGCCCTCGACGAGCGACTCGCTCCGCTGACCGTCGAGGCCCAGCTGCTGTCTTATGACGAACTCGACACCCATATCTCGGCACGGCGCGTCGATCTCGTCATCACCAACCCGGCGCACGCGGTCATGTTGGAGGTGCGCGAGGGGGCCAGTACCCCCATGGCCACGCTGGTGCGCCGCCGTCGCGGCATCGAGACGACCGCCTTTGGTGGGGTGGTGCTGGTGGCCAGCCACAGCCGGCTACAGCATTGGCGCGATCTGCGCGGCCACCGCGTGGCGGCGGTGCACAAGGAATCGCTGGGCGGACTGCACCTGCAGCGCTTCGAACTGCACCGCCGCGGCGTGCGCGACAGCGAGATCGACTGGGTCTACACCGGCATGCCACACGACCGTGCCGTGCGCGCCGTCCTCGACGACCAAGCGGACGCCGCCTTCGTGCGCGACGGCGTGTGGGAAGCGCTGCTGGCCAGCGGCGCCATCCCCCCGAACCGCCTGCGGGTGTTGCAACGGCAAGACCTGCCGGGCTACCCCGTGGCGGTGAGCACCCCGCTGTACCCCGAATGGGCGGTGCTGGCGCTGCCGCACGTGGACACCGCGTGGCGGGGTTTGATCACGCAAGCCCTGTTGGCCCTGCGCGGCGACGCCCGGCTGGCCGGCGGTGAGATCGCGGGCTTTACACCGGCGCTGACCTATGCCACGATCGAGCGCCTGCTGCGCGAGCTGCGCGCCGAACCTTTCGGCACCCCGCGCTTGACGTGGCAAGAAAACCTGCGTCTCAACGCGCCGGGCTGGGCGGCCGCCGCTGGGGGCATCGTGGCGCTGGGCGCACTCGCAGGCTGGATGGCCCACCAGCGCCGACGCCTGCAAGGCTTGCTGCGCGACAAGGCAACCCTGCTGGACGAGTTGGCGGTCGTGGCCAAGACGTTCGACAGCGCGCAGGGCGTGCTCATCACGGACGCTAGCGGGCGCGTCATACGCGTCAACCGGGCGTTCACCGCCATCACCGGCTACACCGAGGCCGAAGCGCAGGGCCGCAAGCCCGGCGAGCTGCTCGGCTCGGGCCGCCACGGGGCAGACTTTTACCGCGCCATGTGGGAGGCACTGCAGCGCGACGGCCACTGGGAGGGCGAAATCTGGAACCGCCGCAAGAACGGCGAGATTTACCCCGAATGGCTGACCATCAGCGCGGTCACCGACGCGGTCGGGAAAGTCCGGCACTACGTGGCCATCTTCAGCGACATTGGCTGGCGTGTACAGGCCGAGGCACAGATCCAACAACTCGCCTTCTATGACGCGCTCACCGGCCTGGCCAACCGCCGCCTGGCGCTGGATCGGCTGCAACAAGCCATCCTAACCGCGCGGCGCGACGGGCGCTGGGGCGCAGTGCTGTTCGTCGATTTGGATCATTTCAAGGCCATCAACGACGTGCACGGCCACGATGCAGGCGATGCCGTGCTGCGCGCGGTGGCCCAGCGGTTGCGCGCCGCGCTGCGCGAGCAAGACACCCCGGCGCGCTTAGGGGGAGACGAATTTTTGGTGCTGCTGCCCGCCGCACACCCCAGCCGGGCCAGCGCTGCCGACGCGGCGCGCACCGTGGCCGACAAAATCGTTATCGGTGTGACCGCACCACTGGAATTGCCTGGGCAAGCCCAGTCGACCCGATTGACGTGCAGCGTGGGCATCGCGCTCTTTGGTGACGACGATGCCCAGGCGGAAGACGCGGCAGCCGTGCTGCGCGCCGCCGACTTGGCCATGGTCAGCGTCAAGCAAGGGGGGCGCAACGGCGTGGCCTTCTTCGACCCCGAGATGGAGGCCGCCATGCGCGAGCGCCAGCAGCGGCTGGACGCGCTGCGCGATGCCATCGACACGGGGAGGCTGTGCCTGTACCTGCAACCCCAGGTCGATGCCAAGGGGCGCATCGTCGGCGCCGAAGCACTGGTGCGCTGGCCGCAGGCGGATGGCAGCTTCACCCCCCCAGCGAGTTCATCCCGCTGGCCGAGGAAAGCGGCCTGATCGTGCCGCTGGGGCCACGGGTGCTGGCGCAAGCCCTGGCGCTGCTGGCGCGCTGGCGCGACGACCCGGCGCTGTCGCGCCTGCGGCTGGCCATCAACATCAGCGCGCGCCAGTTTGCGCAGCCCGACTTCGCCAACGGGCTGCTGCATGCGCTGCGGCAGGCCGGTATATCGCCCCAGCGGCTGGAAGTGGAAATCACCGAATCGGTTTTGTTGGGCGACATCGAACAGGCACGACGGGTGCTGCAGACACTGGACCGGCACGGCCTGTCGCTGGCGATCGACGACTTTGGCACCGGCTATTCCTCGCTGGCCTACCTGGCCGAGCTGCCGTTCGACGTCATCAAGATCGACCAGCGCTTCGTGGCCCGGCTACAACAACACGACCGCCACGACGAAGCCATCGTGACCACCATCATCGCGCTCGGGCGCCGCTTGGGGATGACCGTGCTGGCCGAAGGCGTGGAAACGCCCGAGCAGGCCCAGTACCTGCTCGAGCACGGTTGTCACCAATTGCAGGGCTATCTGTACGGGCGGCCCATGCCCGTCGAGGCGTTCGAGGCACTGGTGCGCGAGCGCCCCGGCGCGAGCCATGACGGCGGCAACGACAGCGGCACGCGATAATCCCGGCCTGTGGCCATCCCGAGCGAATTTTTGCAGACGCTGCTGGCGCGCGTGGACCTCGTCGAGGTCGTCGGGCGCTATGTGCCGCTGCGCAAGGGGGGCGCCAATTTCGTCGGGCTGTGCCCCTTCCACGCCGAAAAATCGCCCTCCTTTACCGTCAGCCCCAGTAAGCAGTTCTATCACTGCTTTGGCTGCGGCGCGAGCGGCAAC
>NZ_CALIND010000187.1:0-4031 GCF_938045175.1 uncultured Tepidimonas sp. | reverse complement strand
CGGCCACGCGGTATGGGACCGACTGGCGGCCTTGGCGCGCCACAGCGAAAGCGCCGATGGCCTGACGGCGACGTACCTGAGCCCGGCGCACCGCGCGTGCGCGGCCGCGCTGGCCGCGTGGATGCGCGAGGCGGGCTGCGACGAGGTGACGCACGACGCCGTGGGCAACGTGGTGGGCCGCTACCACGCGCAACGATCCGCGGCGCGCTGGCTGCTGACCGGCAGCCATTACGACACGGTGCGCAATGCAGGGCCGCACGATGGGCGCTTGGGCATCGGCGTGGCGCTGGCGGCGGTGCAGCGGCTGCACGCGCGCGGACAGCGGCTGCCGTTTGGGATCGAGATCGTCGCCTTTGCCGAGGAGGAAGGCCAGCGCTACCCCGCCACGTTTCTGGGCTCGGCGGCGTTGGTGGGCGCGTTCGACCCCGCCTGGCTGGCGTTGACCGACGCCGCGGGCATCCCGATGGCGCAAGCGATGCAGCAAGCGGGCCTGCCGGGCACGTGGGAGGCGATCGCCACCTGCCGCCGCGACCCGGCGCACTACCTGGGCTTTGTGGAGGTACACATCGAGCAAGGTCCGGTACTGGCGCGCGCCCACCGGCCGCTGGGGGTGGTCACTAGCATCAACGGCAGCCTACGGTGGCTGGGCGAGTACGGCGGCGTGGCCTGCCACGCCGGCACCACGCCCATGGGGCAGCGGCGCGACGCGGCAGCGGGCGCAGCCGAGCTAACGCTGGCCGTGGAGCGGCTGGCACAGCAGCGCCCGGGCACGGTGGCGACGGTGGGTATCCTGGAGGTGCCGCAGGGCTCCATCAACGTGGTGCCGGGGCGCTGCCGCTTCAGCCTGGATGTGCGCGCCCCCACCGACGCCGCGCGCGACGAGCTCGCGCAAGCGGTGCTGGCTGCGGCGCACGAGATTGCCGAGCGACGCGGGCTGACGCTGGCCCTGCGCGAGACGGTGCGTGCCAGCGCCGCCCCCAGCGATGCGGCATGGCAGGCGCGCTGGGAGCGCGCCGTGGCGGCGCTGGGCCTGCCGGTGCTGCACCTGCCCAGCGGCGCCGGGCACGACGCCATGATGATGCACCGCCTGCTCCCCCAAGCGATGCTGTTTGTACGCGGCGAGCACGACGGCATCAGCCACAACCCGCTGGAGTCGACCACCAGCGACGACATCGAATGCGCGGTGCAGGCGTTCGAGCGCCTGCTGCACGACCTGGCCGCCGAGACGGTGGCCTGACCCCCCTGCCCCGGCACTGCCCATGACCACCCCCGCCACCACTGACCCCACCCCCGACTACGCCGCCTTGGACGCCTGGATCGACGCGCACTTCGACGAGCAGGTACGCTTTTTGCAGACCCTGGTGCGCGTGCCCACCGACACCCCGCCCGGCGACAACGCCCGCCACGCCGAGATCACCGCTGCCGCGCTGGAAGCGATGGGTTGGGCAGTGGAGCGCCACCCGGTGCCCGCCGAGCAGGTGCAGGCCGCGGGGCTGGCGTCGATCACCAACCTGATCGTGCGCCGACCCTACGGCGCAGGCGAGCGGGCACGGCCGGTCATCGCGCTCAACGCCCATGGCGACGTGGTGCCCCCGGGGGAAGGCTGGACGCACGACCCGTATGGCGCCGAAATCGTGGACGGCAAACTGTACGGGCGCGCGGCCGCGGTGAGCAAAAGCGACTTTGCCACCTACACCTTTGCCGTGCGCGCGCTGGAAGCGGTGGCCCGCCCGCGGCGCGGCGCAGTGGAGCTGCACTTCACCTACGACGAGGAAATGGGCGGCGAGCTGGGCCCGGGCTGGCTGCTGGCGCAGGGCCTGACGCAGCCCGACTTGCTGCTGGCGGCGGGCTTTACCTACCAGGTGGTGACGGCGCACAACGGCTGCCTGCAGTTGGAAGTGACGGTGGAAGGCGAGATGGCGCACGCGGCCATCCCCGACACGGGCACGGACGCGCTGCAGGGGGCCGTCCACATCCTGCAGGCGCTCTACCGCCTCAACGCCGATTATTTGCAAGTGCGATCGGGGGTGGAGGGCATTACGCATCCGTACCTGAACGTGGGTCGTATCGACGGCGGCACACACACCAATGTCGTGCCAGGCAAAGTGGTGTTTCGGCTCGACCGGCGCATGATCCCCGAGGAAGACCCCGCCGAGGTGGAGGCACAGCTGCGCCGCGTGATCGCCGAGGCGGCAGCCGACTTTGCCCCCCCGCGCGGTGGGCGCGCGCTGCGCGTGCAGGTGCGTCGCACATTGCTGGCACACGCCATGCGCCCGCTGCCCGGGGCGCAGCCGTTGGTGCAGGCGCTGCAGCGCCACGCGCAGGCCGTGCTGGGCGAGGCCATCCCGGCTGTGGGCACGCCGCTGTACACCGACGTACGGCTGTACGTGGCGCGCGGCATTCCGGGCGTCATCTATGGCGCGGGGCCGCGCACCGTGCGCGAATCCAACGCCAAGCGCGCCGACGAACACCTGGTGCTGGAAGACCTGCGCCGCGCCACAAGGGTAGTGGCGCGCGCGCTGGCCGATCTGCTGGCCGGATGAGGCAGGTGGTGGCGACCACCGGCACTCACGTCGACGCTCGCCGCCGCTCGCGCACCGACGACACGACCGACGCGGCAATGAAGACGATGCCGATCAGCCCCGTGATGACCTCGGGCACGTGCACCACGGTGCCCACGATCATGATGGCCGCCAGCGCCCCGATGGCATAGTGTGCGCCGTGCTCCAGGTAGACATAGGCCTGCAGCGTGCCGCGTTTGACCAGATAGACCGTCATCGAGCGCACGAAAATGGCACCGATGGCCAGCCCCAACATGATGATGACCACATCCTTGGTGATGGCGAAAGCGCCAATGACGCCGTCGAATGAAAACGACGCGTCGAGCACCTCGAGATAGAGAAAACTGGCAAAACCGCTGCGCTGCACGGTCGCCACGGCCGCTTCGCCAGCCTCTTCGGTTGAGAACAGCGCGCCCACCGCGTCCACTGCCAGGTACAGCACGATGCCCGCAATGCCCGCGACAAAGACGCGCATCTGCTCTGCCTCGGGCACCCACCAGCGCGTGGAAAACACCACCAGCAGCGCGATAAAGACGCTGATCTCGTCGAACTTGGCTGCTCGCACGAGTGGCCGCTCCAGAGGGCCGAGCCAGTGCGTCTCTTTGTTACGGTCGAACAAAAAGTTGAGAAACACCAGCAACAGGAAGACACCGCCGAACGCCGAGATGACCGGATACGCCTGCGTGAGCACGCGCGAGTATTCGTCGGGCTGTTGCAGGGCCAGACGCACCGTGTCGGCCCAGCCGATGTCCGCCGAGACGGCCACGATGACGATGGGAAACACCAGCCGCATGCCAAAGACGGCAATGAGGATGCCCACGGTCAGAAAGAGCTGACGCCACAGCGCACTCATGCCGCGCAGCACACTGGCGTTGACGACCGCGTTGTCGAACGACAAGCTGACTTCGAGCACCGCCAGCACCGCGGTCAGCCACAGCGCGGCCCACAGGCCCAGGGGCGACTGCACACCCCACCAGGCCGCCAGCCCCAGGCAGACGGCGGAAAACAACAGCGAAAAGCGAAAATCCTTGAGCACGAAAACGACTCCTGCGCCGCGGGCGGGGTGCAGCGGCATGGCTATGGGGAAAACCCGCGATTGTCGCGAAATTTCGGCGCTGGGTTTAGACGTTGGGCGGCGGCAGCCCGGCCAAGGTGGCCACGGCGCCACGCAAATCGCCAGCCCAGGTGCGCCGGTCGCGCCCATCGGCGCGCTGTGGCTCGCCCCAGTGCAGGTGGGCGCACAGGTCGGTCGCGGTCAGCACACGCCACAGGGACGCGATGAGCGTGTCGTCCCCCACGTAGACGGGCGCGTCGTGGCGCTGCAACGCCTCGGGGCTGGCGCCTGCAGGGCGGTAGGCGATGCCCAGCGGCAGCGCGGGACTGTCGGTCGCGAGCGCCGCCTGCAGCAGGTTGGCGTGAAACGGCAACACACCGCGCCCGTCACTGGTGGTGCCTTCCGGAAAGATCGCC
>NZ_CALIND010000186.1:0-4746 GCF_938045175.1 uncultured Tepidimonas sp. | reverse complement strand
CGCAAACAGACGACACCCAACGCCGCACGCCGGACTCCCACGGCGGCAGGTGCAGGCCGAACGTCTGGCGCAAGCGTGTGGTATCGAGCCGACTGTTGCGTGGACGCTGGGCCGGTGTGGGGTAGGCGCTGCTCGGAATCGGGTCGATGGCCTGCACGCGCCACGGCGCGTCGGGCCAGCGCCGCCGGGCCTCTTCGATCAGCACGCACGCGTAGCCGTGCCACGACGTGACCCCAGCCGCTGCCAGGTGGTAGGTGCCGCTGCCCTGCCCCGTGGCCAGCGCGTGGTGCAGCGCGTGGACGGTGACGTCGGCGATCAGGTCAGCCCCCGTGGGCGCACCCATCTGGTCGGCCACCACCGTCAGTCGCTCGCGCGTGAGCGCCAGGCGCAGCATGGTGCGGGCGAAATTACCGCCCCGCACGCCAAACACCCATTGCGTGCGCAGGATGAGGTGGCGGCAGCCGCTGGCGCGAATGGCCTGCTCGCCTGCCCATTTGGTGTGGCCATAGACGTTGAGCGGGGCGGGCGCGTCGTCCTCGCGCCACGGCCGGTCGCCGCTGCCGTCGAACACATAGTCGGTGCTGTAGTGCACGAGCCACGCGCCACAGGCCGCAGCGGCCCGGGCCAGTACGCCTGGCGCCTCGGCGTTGAGGCGTTGGGCACGCGCCGGCTCGGCCTCGGCCTGGTCCACGGCGGTGTAGGCCGCCGCGTTGACGATGACCGCCGGCCGCAATGCCTGGACGGTCCGGGATATACCGTCGAGGTCGGTCAAGTCCCCACACAGCGGCGCATCGATCCCGGGTACGCTCGCGCCCTCGCGTCCCAGCGCCACGACGTCACCGATGACCCCCAGGCTGCGCTGCAGCTCCCAGCCGACCTGGCCGTCTTTGCCCAACAGCAGGATGACGGGGGCCGTCATGCCAACGCTTCCTGGCCGTACTGCCGCTGCACCCATGCTCGATAGGCGCCGCTTTGCACGCGCTGCACCCAGTCGGGATGGTCCAGGTACCACTGGACGGTCTTGCGCAGGCCGCTGTCGAAGGTTTCGGCCGGGCGCCAGTCCAATTCGCGCTCGATTTTGCGCGCGTCCATGGCGTAGCGGCGGTCGTGCCCGGGGCGGTCGGTCACGAAGGTGATGAGTTGCTCATAGCGCTGCACGGGCGCACCGCTGCGCACATCGCACACGCCGCGCGCCGGGGCGGGCGCGAGCGCATCGAGCAGTCGGCAGATCGTGCGCACCACGTCGAGGTTGGTGCGCTCGTTGTGACCGCCGATGTTGTACGTCTCGCCCACGCGGCCGGCCTGCAGCACGCGCCGGATGGCCGCGCAGTGGTCGCCAACGTAGAGCCAGTCGCGCACTTGCTGGCCGTCGCCATAGACGGGCAGCGGCTTGCCCGCCAGGGCGTTGACGATCATGAGCGGAATGAGCTTTTCCGGGAAGTGGTAGGGCCCGTAGTTGTTGGAGCAGTTGGTGGTGATCACCGGCAGCCCGTAGGTGTGGTGCCAGGCGTGCACCAGATGGTCGCTGGCGGCTTTGCTCGCCGAATACGGGCTGTTGGGCTCGTAGCGGTGGGTTTCGGCAAACGGTGGGTCGTGCGGGCCGAGTGAGCCGAATACCTCGTCGGTGCTCACGTGCAGGAAGCGAAACGCCGCCTGCTCTGCCGCCGGTAGTGCCGTCCAGTACGCGCGCACCGCCTCCAACAGGCGAAAGGTGCCCACGACGTTGGTCTGAATAAAGTCCTCGGGTCCGTGGATGGAGCGGTCGACGTGGCTTTCAGCCGCAAAGTGCAGCACCGCGCGCGGCCGGTGCTCGGCCAGCAGGCGCTCGACCAACGCACGGTCGCCAATGTCGCCGTGCACGAAATGGTGCCGTGCATCCCCCTCCAGGCTGGCGAGGTTTTCGCGGTTGCCCGCGTAAGTGAGTTTGTCCAGATTGACGACGGGTTCGTCGTGCAGACGCAGCCAGTCGAGCACGAAATTGCTGCCAATGAAGCCAGCGCCGCCGGTGACGAGGATGGTCATGGTCGGGTCCTGAGACTGATCGGCGCGGAGTGTAGCGCGTGCGCTTGGGCAGCTGGTTGCGCCGCAGCAGGCTCAACGCTACCATCGACCCCACCACTGCCAGCGACGAGCAGCTGGAGCGTTGCCTGGAGAAGATCCTCTCGGCGCAGACGCTGGAGGAACTGCTGCGCCCGTAGGGAGGAAACATCGCGCGGCCAGACAAGGCGCGGCAGCACCAGGCCCGATCGCGGCTTTGGCTGCACGACAACCAAGGAGGAAGGGTGGGACTCGGGGTGAAGTCTTGGATGAGAAGACGGATGCGCCATACCACCCAACGGGTGGCGGCGCTCTTCGGGTGGTGGTGTTTGTCGGCTTGCGCGGCCCTACCAACGCCCCTTTGGGCCGCATGGCTGGAGGCCAACACGGCCACCGCTGCGCAGTTGCAGACGCTCAAAGGCGTGGGACCCGTCATGGCCGAGCGCATCGTGCATGCGCGCCAGCAGCAGCCGTTTCGCGATTGGGCCGATCTGCAAGCCCGGGTGTCCGGCCTGGGGCCGAAGAGGGCCGAGGCGCTATCGGTGCAGGGCTTGCGCGTCAACGGCACGAGCTGGGGCAGCGAGCTCGCGCGAGGGAGAGATTCGGCGCCGGGCAAAGGCGCGGCACCCGCACCCGCCGGGGTGGGCGCCCCTGCCCCACCGCGTCGGGACGGCACCCGTTCCGACGCGCCCCCGCCTGCGCCGGCCTATCCCCCGATCCCAGGTCTGTCGGCTCCTGCGCGCTGATGGCCGCCAGCGGGCAGCAGTTGAATATTCGAACGAACGTTCGTATCATTGCAGTATGGATAACCCAACCCAAGCTGCCTTCGACACCGCGCTGCAACGCGTCAAAACCCTGACCCAGCGCCCCGACAACAACACCCTGCTGCAACTGTACGCGCTGTACAAGCAGGCGACGGAAGGGGACAACACGACCCCGAAGCCCAGCCTGACCGATGTGGTGGCGCGCGCCAAGTGGGACGCCTGGAACAAGCTCAAGGGCGTGGCGCGCGAGGACGCGATGCAGCGCTACGCAGCACTGGTCGATTCGCTGGCCTGACGGCGCGCTGGTGCCTCAATCGACGCGCCGCACGTCGACGGCGCAGTCGTAGAACGTGGGCGCGCGGCCCAGATCGGTGAGTGCCTGGCTGGTCAGTTCGTTGACGTTGGTGCCACTGGGGCTGAGTTTGCGCCACCAAATGCCCAGCCCCACCACCACCCCGGGACGGGTGCGTGTGCCGACCCGGGCGCGCAGGCGGCAGCAACCCCGGTCGTTGAACGCCTCCACCCAGTCACCGTCGGCGATGCCACGCGCAGCGGCGTCGTCGGGGTGGATGTCCAGCAACGGCTCGCCCTCGGCATCGCGCAGTGAGACGACGTTGACGAAGGTCGAGTTGAGGAAGTGCCGCGCCGGCGGCGAGATCATCGCCAGGGGGTAGCGTGGATCGGCACCGGCGGGCTCGTGGTTGGGCAGTACCTCAGGCAGCGGGTCCAGCCCGAGCGCTGCCAAGCGATCGCTCGCGAATTCGCACCGACCCGATGGGGTGGGAAAGCCCCCGTCGGCAAACGGGGCGTCGGGCACCGGCAACGACACCCAGCCCCGACCCAGCAACGCGTCGAAATCGATCGCGTCACCAAACGCCTGGCGGCACAACGCGAGGTCGTCATCGGCAAAGCAGGGTTCATCGAACCCGAGACGCTGCGCGAGCTGCCGAAACACCCAGGTATTGGGCCGCGCCAAACCCAAGGGTTCGATCGCGGGCCGATTGAGCAGCACGTCGGTGTGGCCGTAGCTGAGGTGGATGTCCCAGTGCTCGAGCTGCGTGGTCGCGGGCAGCACGTAGTCGGCGGTATCGGCGGCGTCGGTCAGGAATTGCTCGAGCACCACGGTGAACAGATCCTTGCGCGCCAGCCCGCGCACCACTTCGCCCGATTGCGGGGCGACCGCCGCCGGGTTGCTGTTGTAAACGACGAGCGCTTGCACCGGCGGGCCGAAGTGGGCGTCGCCGGGATGGCACAGGAGCTGCCCCAGCGTGCTCATGTTGAGCGTGCGCGGCTGCGGGCACGGACTGCGCAGCAGCAAATCGGGGCGCTGTAGCGCGTCGCGTTGCACGGGGTACCAACCCGAGCTGGACAACAGCACCCCCCCTGCCCGGTAACGCCACGCGCCGATGACTGCGGGCAAGCAGGCGATGGCACGCACCGCGTTGCCGCCACCGCGCGTGCGCTGCATGCCGTAGTTGAGCCGGATGGCGACGGGCTGGCGCTGCTGCACACACGCGCCAATGTGCTGCGCCAACGCTTGGATTTGCGCCACGGGCAGACCGCAAACAGCCGCCGCGCGCGCCGGCGGCCATTGCAAGGCGCGCTCGCGCAGCGCAGGCCAGCCGAGCGTGTGGTGCTGCACGTAGTCCTCGTCCACCCAACCGTGCACGATGCACTCGTGCATCAGCGCGTAGGCCAGCGCGGCGTCCGTGCCCGGTAGCAGGGCCAGGTGGTCGTGGCACTTGTCGGCAGTTTCGCTGCGCCGCGGGTCGATGCACACCAGCCGCGCCCCCGCACGCTTGGCCTGCTGCGCGTAGCGCCAGAAGTGCAGGTTGCTGCCCACGCTGTTGCTGCCCCAAATGAGGATCAGGCGGCTGTCGGCGAAATGCTCCACGCGCATGCCAACCTTGGCGCCGATCGTGGCCTCCAGCGCCGCCGCGCCAGC
>NZ_CALIND010000185.1:0-8819 GCF_938045175.1 uncultured Tepidimonas sp. | reverse complement strand
CTATGCGGGCCGCGCCGAGGTGCTGGGGACGTGCGCGGTGGGGGGCACGATCGGGTTTTATGACGGCTTCTTCGGGCCGGGCACGGGTAGCTTTTTCGTGTTTGCCTTCGTGCGCTGGCTGGGGTACGACTTTTTGGGGGCGAGCGCGGCGGCCAAGCTGCTCAACACCACGTCCAACGTCGCGGCGGTGGCTCTGTTTGCCTGGAAGGGCCACGTCTGGTGGCATTACGGGCTGGCGATGGCGCTGGCCAACGTCGCCGGCAGCCTGCTGGGCACGCGTCTGGCGCTGCGGCACGGCGCTGGCTTCGTGCGTGGCGTGTTCCTGATCGTGGTCGCGGCCCTCATTGCCAAGACCACCTTGGACGCTTACGGCGCGCTGCCCTGAGGCGGCGGCCACGGGATGTCTTCGACGCGCCGCGGCGTGCCGATGGGCGCAGCGGTTTGGCCTTTTTGCGTGGCAGCGATGTCCTCTTCGCTCGGGTACTGGCCCAGCAGCAGGTAATCGAACACCCGGCGCGCAATCGGGGCCGCATGGGCGGCACCAAAACCGGCGTTTTCCACGATCACGGCCAACGCCACGCGCGGGGATTCCAGCGGCGCGAACGCCACGTAGAGCGAGTGGTCGCGCTGGAATTCGGCCAAGCGGCGGGCGTCGTATTTGTCGCGCTGGCCGATGGTGACCGCCTGCGCGGTGCCGGTCTTGCCGCCGCTGCGGTAGGGGGCGCCGGCAAACACGCGCGCCGCCGTCCCCTCGGTGGTCACGGCCGCCATCGCTTCGAGCACGGTCTGCACGTGCTGTGGCCGGTAGCCCAGCGCCAGTGGGGCTGGCTGCACCCGGGTCGAGGTGACTTCGCCTTGCGGACCAGGGGCAAGCGTCTCTAGCACGACGTGCGGCGTCTGGCGCTGGCCACCGTTGGCCAGCGTCGCCATCGCGGTGGCCAGCTGTAGCATCGTGAAGCTGTTGTAGCCCTGGCCGATGCCCAGCGAGATCGTCTCGCCCGGGTGCCAACGCTGCTGCTCGGCTCGCTTGTAGGTGGCCCGCTTCCACGCGGGGCTGGGCAGAATCCCGCGCGCCTCGCCCGGTAGGTCGATCCCCGTGAGCTGCCCAAATCCCAGCGGGGCCATGAAGTCGTGGATGGCCTGTACACCCATCTCGTGTGCCAGCGTGTAGTAGTACACGTTGCTCGACATCACGATGCTGCGCCTGAGGTCGACTGCACCGAGCGCATATTCGCCGTGGCTGCGGAAGCGATGGTTGCCCAGTGTCCAGTAACCCGGGTCGTTAATCACCGTCTGCGGCGTGCGCAGCCCCAGCTCAAGAGCGGCCAGTGCCATGAACGGCTTGTAGGTCGACCCGGGCGGGTAGGTGCCGCGCAGCGCGCGGTTGAGCAGTGGGCGGTCCAGCGATTCGTTGAGCGCACGCCAGTTGTCCACGTCGATGCCGTCGACGAACAGGTTGGGGTCGAAGCTGGGCATGCTCACCAGCGCCAATACCTCGCCCGTGCGCGGGTCGAGCGCGACCAACGCCCCGCGCCGCTCGCCGTACAGGCGCTCGATCAGGTGCTGCAGCCGCACGTCGATCGACAGGCGCACCGTCTCGCCGGGCTGCGGGGGCGTCGCCTCCAGTCGACGCACGGCACGCCCGGTGGCCGAGGTTTCGACGCGTTCGAAACCCGTGCGTCCGTGCAGGTGTTCCTCTTGCGCTTGCTCCACCCCCAGCTTGCCGATGTGGGTGGTGCCGCGGTAATTGGCGACTTTTTCCTCGGGCCAGTCTTCCATCGCCTCGCGGTCGCGCGGGCTGATGCGCCCGATGTAGCCCACGACGTGCGCGGCGGTGGGGCCCAGCGGGTAGCGCCGCAATTGGCGCGCTTGGATGTCCACGCCAGGCAACGACCACAGGTGGGTGGCGACGCGCGCCATCTCGGCCTCGCTCAGCCGGGTTTTGAGCGGCACCGAGTCGATGCGCTTGGAATCGGCCAGCAGTCGCCGAAAGCGCTGCAGATCGCGTGGCGTGAGCGTGACCAACTCACCCAGCCGCTCCAGGGTGGCGTCCAAATCGGGCGTGCGCGCGGGGACGATCTCCAGGGTGTACACGGGCAGGTTTTCGGCCAGCACGATGCCGTTGCGGTCCACGATACGCCCACGCGGCGGTACGATCGGCAGCACGGCGGTGCGATTGCCTTCGGCCTGTGCCGCGTAGCGCTCGTGTTCACGGATTTGCAGGTGCCAGGCCCGCAAGGCCACCAGGCCAAACGCACACACCACAGCCACCAGCGCGATCCAGGCGCGCCAGCGCAGCTGCGCGATGTGGGCGTCGGCGTCGGTGTAGGCAGTCATCGCGGGGTTGGGCGGGTCTCGCGGCCGAGGGAAGGACATGCCCCGCGATCACAGGGGCCGCGTCTCGTCGGGGTCGGGTGCGCGGCGCTGCGGTGCGAGCAACAGGCCGGTCGCCGGCACCCACAGCGCTGCGGTCAGCAACGGCGACACCCAGGCCCATGCGGGCGGCGCGCCATGCCCAGCGACGGCGCGAACCAGCACCTGTACGCCAAAGGCCACCGCCAACAGCGGCAGCACGTGCAGCGTCTGGCCCAGCCAGTCGAACCACAGCACACGCCGGTGCAGCGTCACTGCCAGGTACCCCATCACCGTGTAGGCCAGGGCGTGTTGCCCCAGCAAGACACCCTGGTGCACGTCCAGCCCCAACCCGGCCACGAATGCCACCCCCACGCCGACGCGCAGTGGCTGGTGGACGATCCAAAAGACCAGCACCAGCGCCATCCAGTCCGGCAGCCAAGCGGCGGGGCTGAGCAGCCCTTGCAAGACCTGCAACACGAAGGCCGCGGCCAGTGTCACCCAAACGAAGGTGGGGTTGGCCGGCAACAGCAGCGCCTGGCCGCGCGGCATGATCATGGCCGATCCTCCCGGGCAGCGGGGGCGCTGGACATCGGCTCCAGCACCAGCACGTGCAGGGCGTCGCGCACGCGCGCTGCGGGCTCCGCCAGCACCTCGGCAAAGCCTTCACCGCCCTCGGCCGATACCCGGCGCACCGTGGCCACGGGCAGGCCCGTGGGGTACAACCCGTCGATGCCGCTGGTCACCAGCACGTCACCGGCGCGCGTGGCAGTCTGCACGGGAACGAAGCGCAGGCTCAGTTCGGGCTCGTCGCGGCTGCCGGTGCCATAGGCCAAATAGCGCTCCCCGGTGCGGGTATTGAGCACCGGTACCGCCATTTTGCGGTGTACCAGCAGCGTGACCTCGCTCGTGGCCGGGTGCACGCGCGTCACCTGCCCCAGCACGCCGTAGCCGTCCATCACCGGGGCGCCCAGCCGTACCCCCTGCAGTGCGCCCCGGTCGATCACC
The DNA here is from genome assembly GCF_938045175.1 of uncultured Tepidimonas sp. Classification (NCBI taxonomy): domain Bacteria; kingdom Pseudomonadati; phylum Pseudomonadota; class Betaproteobacteria; order Burkholderiales; genus Tepidimonas; species uncultured Tepidimonas sp. Next base: position 5,459 of record NZ_CALIND010000185.1, on the reverse strand, counting down.
ACCCCAGGCACGTAGGGATCGGGTAACGCATACAGGATTTCCGCACCCTGCGCGGCGGGCGATACCCGCTCGCGCAGGCCGAGCAGCCGACGCAGTTCGCGGTTTTCTTGCGCCAGGTGCTCCACCAGCCCGGCGCGCTGCGCTTGCTGGGCCAATTGCTCGCGGGCTTCGCGGGCGTCGCGCTGCGCCGCCTCCAGCGACGCCAAGTGCGCCCCCACCCACCGCACTGCGTGCACCGGCTGCAGCGCCAGCCACTGCACCGGCATCAGCACCGTGGCCACGGCGGTGCGCAACGGCGCCGCCCAGTGTAGGCGGGCATCGACCACCATCAGCACCACGGCCAGTGCGCTGAGCACCAGCATCTTGCTCAGCGCGGGCGTGCCCTGCTTGAAAAAGGGCGGCGGTGTGCGGTCGAGGGTGCCCAGCGGCATGGTGCGGCGATGGCGATCGGGCCGTCGGCGACGGGGCCGCCCACGTGCCTCACTCGTTGGTGAAGATGCCGTGACCCAGCCGGTCCATCTGCTCCAGCGCCGTGCCGCAACCGCGCACCACGCAGGTCAGCGGGTCTTCGGCCACGAACACCGGCAGACCGGTTTCCTCGTTGAGCAGCCGGTCCAGGTCGCGCAGCAGCGCGCCACCGCCGGTCAGCATCATGCCGCGGTCGGCGATGTCGGCGCCCAGCTCCGGGGGGGTTTGTTCCAGCGCCGTCTTGACCGCGCTGACGATGTTGTTGATCGGGTCCGTCAGCGCCTCCAGCACCTCGTTGGAGCTGATGGTGAAGCTGCGCGGCACGCCTTCGGAGAGGTTGCGGCCCTTGACCTCCATCTCCTTAACTTCGGAGCCGGGAAAGGCGCTGCCGATCGTCTTTTTGATCAGCTCCGCGGTGGGCTCGCCGATCAACATGCCGTAGTTGCGGCGGATGTAGTTGATGATGGCCTCGTCGAACTTGTCGCCGCCAACGCGCACGCTGCCCTTGTAGACCATGCCACCCAGGCTGATGACGCCCACCTCGGTGGTACCGCCGCCGATGTCCACCACCAGCGAGCCGGCGGCCTCGGACCCGGGTAGGCCGGCACCGATCGCCGCGGCCATCGGCTCTTCGATCAGAAACACCTCGGACGCGCCAGCACCGAGCGCCGATTCGCGGATGGCGCGCCGCTCCACCTGCGTGGAGCCGCACGGCACGCAAATGATGATGCGCGGGCTCGGGCGCAGCATCGAGCGCGGGTGCACCATCTTGATGAACTGCTTGAGCATTTGCTCGGTGACGGTGAAGTCGGCGATCACGCCGTCCTTCATGGGCCGGATCGCTTCGATGTTGCCGGGCACCTTGCCCAGCATGGCCTTGGCCGCGTGGCCGACGGCCTGGATGGTTTTTTTCCCGGTGGGGCCGCCCTCGTGGCGGATGGCGACGACCGACGGCTCGTCGAGCACGATGCCTTTGCCGCGCACGTAAATGAGCGTGTTGGCCGTGCCCAGGTCGATGGCGAGGTCGGTCGAGAAGTGCCGACGCAGAGATTCGAACATGGTGTGTGGAGTCCTGTGCAGCCTGCCAGCAAGGGGTGGGCGTCTGGCCGCGGGCAGGCCATATCGCGAAACCCGGGATAATACCGCATCGACCTCTGTTCACGGTCTCGACACGCGGCGTTTTCATTCGTTACACACCATGGCACTGACCCTACAGGATGTCGATCGCCTCGCGCATCTGGCGCGGCTGGCGCTCGACCGCCCCACCGCCGAGCGCATGCTGGGCCAGCTCAATGCGTTTTTCGACATCGTCGAGCAAATGCGCGCCGTCGACACCACCGGTGTCGAGCCGCTGGCGCATCCGGCCGAGGTCTTCGAGCCGGTGCGTCTGCGCCTGCGCGACGACGTCGTGACCGAACCGAACCAGCGCGAGGCCAATCAGGCCAGTGCCCCGGCCGTCGAAGGCGGCTTGTACCTCGTGCCGCGGGTGATCGAATGAGTACCGAACTGCACCACATGGGCGTGGCCGAGCTGGCGGCGGCGCTCGAGCAGCGGCGCGTCTCTAGCGTCGAAGCGACGCAGGCACTGCTGCAGCGCGTACGCGCGCACGAGGCGCTGGGCGCCTTTTTGGCGCTGAACGAGGAAGCGAGTCTCGCGCAGGCCCGCGCGGCCGACGAGCGGCGCGCACGCGGCGAGCACACGCCGCTGCTGGGCGTGCCGATCGCGCACAAGGACGTGTTCGTCACGCGCGATTGGCCGACCACCGCTGGCAGCCGTATGCTGGCCGGCTACCGCAGCCCGTTCGACGCCACCGTGGTGGCGCGCCTCGGGCACGGCGCCGACGGCCACCCCGGCGCGGGCGCCGTGACGCTGGGCAAGCTCAATTGCGACGAATTTGCCATGGGCTCGGGCAACGACAACTCGGCCTACGGCCCCGCGCGCAACCCGTGGGACCCCACGCGCGTGCCCGGCGGCTCCTCCGGCGGCTCGGCAGCGGCGGTGGCGGCGCGGCTCGTGCCTGCGGCCACGGGCACCGACACGGGGGGCTCCATCCGCCAGCCGGCGGCGTTTTGCGGTGTCACCGGCATCAAACCCACCTACGGCCGCTGCTCGCGGTACGGCATGGTCGCCTATGCCTCCAGCCTGGACCAGGCCGGCCCGATCGCCCGCTCGGCGTGGGACTGCGCGCTGCTGCTGTCGGCCATGGCCGGCCCCGACCCGGACCGCGACTCCACCAGCCTGGACCGCCCGGCCGAGGACTACACGCGCGGGCTGGACGAGCCGCTGCCCGGCGCCAGCGCCGCGCGGCCGCTGCAGGGCCTGCGCATCGGATTGCCGGTGGAGTTTTTGGGTGACGGCTGTAGCGCCGACGTGCTGGCCGCCGTGCGATCGGCACTGGCCGAGTTCGAGCGCCTGGGTGCCACGCTGGTGGACGTGCACCTGCCGCGCACGCAGCTCGCCATCCCCGCCTACTACATCATCGCGCCGGCCGAGGCCAGCTCCAACCTCAGCCGCTACGACGGCGTGCGCTACGGCCACCGGGCCGCCGAGTACACCGACTTGCTCGACATGTACCGCCGTAGCCGCAGCGAGGGGTTCGGTGCCGAGGTGCAGCGCCGCATCCTCATCGGCACCTACGTGCTGTCGCACGGCTACTACGACGCCTACTACCTCAAAGCACAGCAAATCCGGCGCCTGATCGCGCAGGATTTTTTGCAGGCTTTCGAGCAGTGCGACCTGATCGCGGGGCCGGTGGCGCCCACCGTGGCCTGGGCGATTGGCGACAAGGCCGATGACCCACTCGCGGCGTACCTGGCCGACATTTACACGCTGCCCGCGTCGCTCGCTGGCTTGCCCGGCATGAGTGTGCCCGCCGGTTTTGGTGCGGATGGCCTGCCCGTGGGCCTGCAGCTCATCGGCCCGCACCTGGCCGAGGCGCGCCTGCTGCACGCCGCGCACCAGTTCCAGCGCGCCACCGACTGGCACACCCGCGCCCCGGCGGGCGACACCCTCTCGCGTCAGGCTTGACCCATGACCCGTTCATCGTTTCTCGTTCAGGGCTACGAAGTCGTCATCGGCTTCGAGACGCACGCCCAACTGTCCACGCGCAGCAAGATCTTTAGCCGCGCGGCCACCGCCTTTGGCGCCGAGCCCAACACGCAGGCGTGTGCGGTCGATCTGGCGCTGCCGGGCACATTGCCCGTCATGAACCGCGCTGCGGTCGAGTGCGCGATTCGCTTCGGCCTCGCGGTCGGGGCCCACATCGCCCCGCGCAGCGTTTTCGCGCGCAAAAATTACTTCTACCCCGACCTGCCCAAGGGCTATCAGATCAGCCAGTACGAAATCCCCGTGGTGCAAGGCGGCGCCATCGAGTTCTACCTGGGCCAGGAGCGGCGCACCGTGCGCCTGGTGCGCGCGCACCTGGAAGAGGACGCCGGCAAGTCGCTGCACGAAGACTTCCACGGCATGAGCGGCATCGATCTCAACCGCGCGGGCACGCCGCTGTTGGAGATCGTCACCGAGCCCGACATCCGCTCCAGCGCCGAAGCCGTGGCCTACGCCAAGGAGCTGCACAAGCTCGTCACCTGGATCGGCATTTGCGACGGCAACATGCAGGAGGGTTCGTTCCGCTGCGACGCCAACGTCTCCGTGCGCAAGCCGGGGCAGCCGCTGGGCACCCGGCGCGAGATCAAAAACCTCAACAGCTTCAAGTTCATGCAGCAGGCCATCGACTACGAGGTGCGCTGGCAGATCGAGCAGCTGGAGGACGGCCACGCCATCGAGCAGGCCACCGTGTTGTTCGACCCCGACACGGGCGAGACGCGCGCCATGCGCACCAAGGAAGACGCGGCCGACTACCGCTACTTCCCCGACCCCGACCTGCCGCCGCTGGTGATCGATCCCGAGTGGGTGGCGCAGGTGCGCGCCACCCTGCCCGAGCTGCCGCGTGCGCTGGCCGAACGCCTGGTGCGCGAGCATGGCCTGCCCGACTACGACGCGACCACGCTTACCCAGTCCCCGGCCATGGCAGCTTACTTCGAGGCCACGGTGCGCGCGGGCGCGCCGGCCAAGGCCGCCAGCAACTGGATCATGGGCGAGGTCTCGCGCCGACTCAACGCGGCCGACATCGGCATCGAGTCATGCCCCGTGTCCCCTGCGCTGCTAGGCGCGCTGCTGCAGCGCGTGGCCGACGGCACGCTGTCCAACAACGCGGCCAAGCAGGTGTTCGACGCACTGTGGGCCGAGCCGGGAGCGGCCACGGGGGACGAGGCGCTGGCGCGCGTGGATGCGATCATCGCCGCCAAGGGCCTGCGCCAGATGAGTGACACTGGCGCCCTGCAGGCCATCGTCGAGCAAGTCGTCGCCGCCAACCCCAAGAACGTGGCCGAATATCGCGCCGGCAAAGAAAAAGCGTTCAACGCCCTGGTCGGTCAGGTGATGAAGGCCACGCAAGGCAAAGCCAACCCGCAACAAGTCAACGAGCTGCTGCGGCGCGCGCTGGGTGGCTGACGCGGTGTGTCCGTGGGATCGCGCCCCGCAGCGTGCGGCGCTAGCGCGGGGCGGCGTTGGGTGTGGCGCTGGCTCCTGTCCACAAGCGGCGCAGCGTGTCCCGCTCGGCATCGAAGCGCTCCTCGATGCGGGCCTTCTCGCGCTCCTGGTCGGCGATGAACTGCGCCTGCAGCTGCCGCTGCTGCGCATTGGTGGCCAGCCGCTGCTTCAGGGCCGGGGGCGCCTTGGCCGGGTCTTTGCGGTAGAAGGCCATCTCCTCGTCCAGGCGTTGGCGCTCTTGTTCCAGTGCCTGGGCGTGCTGTTGTGCACTGTCGATCGTGGCCTGCACCTGGGTTAGCGCTTCGGCGCGTGCGCGCTGGTGCGATGCCTCATCCGGGTAGCGTGCCAGCAGCAGCGACTCGCGCCGGCGCTGTTCTGCCTCGCGCGCGGCGGCCTCGGCGGCGGCGCGTTGCTGGGCGGCGGCGCGCTCCTGCTCCTCGGGC
>NZ_CALIND010000184.1:0-9336 GCF_938045175.1 uncultured Tepidimonas sp. | reverse complement strand
CACGGGCGGGGCGGGGGGCGGCTCTTGGGCGCGCGGCGCGGCGACTTGCGGCAGGGCCGACCAGAGCTCGGCGCTGGCGACGACGGTCGGTGCCTCGCGCTGCCACGCCAGCCCCCAGGCCAGGGCCAGCGCCAGCACGCCGTGTGCCAGCACCGCGAGCGTCCACGGCAGCCAACCACCGCGCGCAGGCGGGGGGCTCAGGTCCAGCTCGTCGGCGATGGCGTGCATGGGGAACTTAGCGGCGCGTGGTTTCGGGTTGTACGGCCAGGCCGATGCGGGCCACGCCCGCACGCTGCAGCGCGTCCATCACCTGCACCACCTGTTCGTAGGCGACGCGCTTGTCGGCGCTGATGATGACGGGCACCGGGGTCGAGGCGGACTCCTGCAGCGCCCGCACGCGCGCGGGCAACTCGCGCAGCGTGAGCACGTCGCCCTCGCCGCTGGTGCGGGCGCTGTCGCGCAGCCGCAGTCGGCCGTCGTGCTCGACGATGATCTGCACATAGCGCTCCGGTTGGCGCGCCGCCTGCCCGACGCGGGGCAGCTCGACCTGGCCCGGCACGATGAGCGGCGCCGTGACCATGAAGATGATCAACAGCACCAGCATCACGTCGATGAAGGGCACCATCTTGATCTCGGTGATCGCGCGGCGGCCGCTTCGACGAGGGGCGATGGCGGGCATGGCGAGCGCCTCCGTGGCTCAGTGTCCTGCGGCACCCGCGTGGCGGTGCAGGATGTTGGAAAACTCTTCGATGAAGGTCTCCAGCCGGTTGGCCAGGCGGTCGATGTCGTGCGCAAAGCGGTTGTAGGCCACCACGGCCGGAATGGCGGCGAACAGCCCGATGGCGGTGGCCACCAGCGCTTCGGCGATGGCCGGCGCCACGGTGGCCAGCGTCACTTGCGTCAGCGCAGCCAAGCCAGTGAAGGCGTGCATGATGCCCCAGACGGTGCCGAACAAGCCCACGTAGGGCGACACCGAGCCGACCGAGCCCAGGAACGACAGGTTGACCTCCAGCGCGTCGAGCTCGCGCTGATAGGCCGCACGCATGGCGCGCCGGGCGCCGTCGAGCAGCGCGTCGGGCTGGGTGATGCGCCGCTCGCGCAGCTTGAGAAATTCGCGCATGCCGCTGGCGAAGATGCGCTCCATGGGGCTGCCTTCCGGCGCGCGGCGCAGCGACGATTCGTACAGCGTCTGCAGGTTGCCGCCGGACCAGAAGTCGCGCTCGAACTCGTCCGTCAGGCGCCGCACGCGCTTGAGCGCAAAGACCTTGCGCAAGATGGCCGCCCAGCTGGTGATGGAGACCCCCACGAGCAACAACACCACCGCCTGCACCACCCAGGAGGCGTTGAGCATTAGCTCGACGACGGAAAACTCATGTGTCATGCGGATCGTGTTCCTTGGCTGTCGGTGGGCAGGGTGCCGGCCAGCGCAGCGGCCACTTCGGCAGGCAGCCGGGCGGGGCGCAACGCATCGGCTTGCACCCAACCGATGCGCACCGTGCCCTCGCACAGCGGCCCGCTGCCGTCGCCGGTCCGCCACGCCTGCTGTTGCAGTGTCACGGTGGCGCGCCCGAGTTCCCGTACACGTGTGTGGATCGTCAGTTCGTCGTCCAGCCGCGCCGGGCGCAGATAGCGTACCTCGATCGCACCGACGACGAACATGCCACCGGTGCGCTCGCGCAGCGCTTGCTGCCCCAGCCCCAGGCTGCGCAACCACTCGGTGCGCGCACGCTCGAAAAACTTCAGGTAGTTGGCATAGTAGACGATGCCACCCGCGTCGGTGTCTTCCCAGTAGATGCGCACGGGCCAGGTGTGCCCCGGCGCGGCGCTGGCGGCCGACGGTTCAGCTGCGGCGGGCGGGATCACGCGCCACCTCCTCGGGTCGTAGCTGGGGGGCCAGGCGGTTGAGCACGCCGTTGACGAATTTGTGTCCGTCGGTGCCGCCAAAGGTCTTGGCCAGTTCGATGCATTCGTTGAGAACGACGCGCCAGGGCACGTCGGGACAGTGCTGCAGCTCGTAGGCGCCGATCCACAGCACGGCATGCTCGATGGGCGACAGCTCCGCCAGCGGGCGGTCGAGCAGCGGGCTCAGGTGCGCGTCCAATTCGCTGGCCTGCGCAATGCAGCCGTGCAGCAGCGCGTCGTAGTGCGCGCTATCCGCTTTGTGAAAGCCGCTGAGGTCGCGCGTAAAGACATCGATGTCGGCTGCCTCGTTGCGGCCGACCAGGTGCTGGTAGAGCCCTTGCAGGGCGAATTCGCGCGCACGGGTGCGGGCAGATTTTTCGGGTGCTTTGGTCATGGGCGCTATTGTCCCAGACCACGGGGGTCAGTCGAGCGGGTAGCGCCGCAGCAGCGCGGCCATCTCCACCGCCACGCGGGCCGCGTCACGGGGTTTTTCGTCCTGCCGAGCGACGGCCTGCGACAGATTTTCGGTGGTGAGGATGGCGTTGGCGATCGGGATGTGGTGATCCAGCCCCACGCGCGTGATGCCCGCTGCCGACTCGTTGCACACCAGTTCGAAGTGGTAGGTCTCGCCGCGAATCACGCAGCCGAGCGCGATCAGGGCGTCGAAGCGGCCGCTTTGCGCCATCGCCTGCAGGGCGAGCGGCACCTCGAGCGCGCCGGGTACTTGCTCCAGCACCACGTCGGCATCGGCCACGCCCAGCGCGCGCAGCTCGTCGCGGCAGGCTTTGGCCAGGGCGTCGGTGATGCCCTGGTTGAAGCGCGCCTGCACGATGCCGATGCGCAGGCCACGGCCATCCAGCGCCGCGGCTTGCCCTTTGTGCGCTCCCATCATGTCGGGTTTCCTTCTGGGGGTTGGGGGTGAACGAAGCCGACCACTTCAAGCCCGTAGCCGGTCATGCTGGGCATGCGCCGGGGGGGGCCGAGCAGCGCCATGCGGTGGATGCCGCAGTCGCGCAATATCTGCGCGCCGATGCCATAGGTGCGCAAGTCCATGCGGCCGCGTTCGGGGGCTTGTGACGAGCGCGCGGTGCCGTCGAACTGCGCCAGCAGTTGCTCGGCGCTCTCGCCGGCGTTGAGCAGTACCGCCACGCCACGGCCGGCCTGCTGCAAGTGGCGCAAGCTGGCCTCCAGGCTCCAAGAGTGCATGCGGCGGCCGACTTCCAGCGCGTCCAGCAGCGACAGGGGCTCGTGCACGCGCACCGGCACCACGTCGTCGGGCCCCCACTGACCCACCACCAGCGCCAGGTGCACACCGCCGCCGGTCTGGTCGCGGTAGGCGTGTGCGGTGAAGGGGCCATAGGCCGTCTGCAGCGGCCGGCTGCCGACCCGGCGCACCAGGCTTTCGGTGCGGCTGCGGTATTCGATCAGGTCGGCGATGGTGCCGATTTTGAGCCCATGCCGCGCTGCAAAGCGCTGCAGGTCGGGCAGGCGCGCCATGGTGCCGTCGTCGTTCATGATCTCGCAGATCACCGCGGCCGGCGTGCAGCCCGCCATGGCGGCGAGGTCGCAGCCGGCTTCGGTGTGGCCAGCGCGCATCAGCACGCCGCCATCGACCGCCTGCAGCGGGAACACGTGCCCGGGTTGCACCAGATCGTCGGGGCGTGCGTTGGGGGCGACGGCGACGCGAATGGTGTGCGCGCGGTCGGCGGCCGAGATGCCGGTGGTCACGCCTTCGGCCGCTTCGATGGAGACGGTGAACGCCGTGCCCATCTTGGTGCCGTTACGCGGCACCATGGGCGGCAGCTGCAGCTGCTCGCAGCGCTGGCGCGTCAGCGTCAGGCAGATCAGCCCGCGGCCGTACTTGGCCATGAAATTGATCGCTTCGGGCGTGACATGATCGGCGGCGAGCACCAAGTCGCCTTCGTTTTCGCGGTCTTCCTCATCGACCAGGATGACCATGCGCCCGGCGCGCAACTCGGCGACGATGTCGTCGACCGGTGAAATGGGGGCCACGGCCTCGGCCGGGCCAGCAGAGGGGGCGCAAGCAGGGGTGTGCATAGGGTAGATCGCGCCGTCGCCGTCACGCCGACGCCGGCGTGGCGCCGAGCGAGAGCATGCGTTCGACGTAACGCGCCATCATATCGATCTCGAGATTGACCCGCGATCCAGCCGCCAATGTACCCAGCGTGGTGTGCTGCACGGTGTGCGGGATGAGGTTGATGGTGACTTCGCACCCGTCGGGGCGGTCGGTGACCTGGTTGATGGTTAGGCTGACGCCGTTGACCGTGATCGAGCCCTTATAGGCCAAGTACTTGGCCAGCACGGGCGGTGCGAGCACGCCCAGTGTCCACGACTCGCCCACCGGCTCCAGCCGCGTGACGGTACCCACCCCGTCCACGTGGCCGCTGACGATGTGGCCACCCAGCCGGTCGGTGGCGCGCAGCGCTTTTTCCAGGTTGACGGGCCCGGGTTGGTCCAGCCCCGTGGTGCGGGCCAGCGACTCGGCCGAGACGTCCACGGTGAAGGCACCCCCCGCCCGATCGAGCGTGGTGACAGTCATGCACGCGCCGTTGATCGCGATGCTGTCGCCCAGTCCGACGTCGTCGAGGTAGTCCGGGGTGGCCGCCACCTGCAGCCGCAGGCCATGATCCGGGCCGCAGCCCAACGGGTGCAATGCCTCGATGCGCCCGACGTGCGTGATGATGCCGGTAAACATGGCCCCGATTGTCGCAGCTTCCGCACGTACGACAGCGCCTCGTTGGCGTACACGCACCTGCAACGGGGCGACGGCGTTACCATCGGCGCGGCAGCGATCGGCGTGCCCGGTGGCACGCGGCCAGTTTCTATGCTGCCAACATCGCGTCGACCCCACACCATGCGCCAGCGACCCACCGCGCGTTTGACGGTACCGGATTTTCGCAATCTGGGGGTGTTGCTGCGGCTGCTGCTGCTGGCCGAGGGGTTGCGGCTGCTGTGGTGGGCGATCGAGGCCCCGATGCGTGGGCACGCGTGGACGGGCTGGTGGAGGGAGGGCGCGCTGTACGAACCCGTGCTGCTGACGGTCACGGGTGTACTGGCATGGTTGGCGCCGTGGCTGCGCCGTCTGCCGCCCCTGCGGGCTCTTTGGATGACCGCGTTGCTGGCGGTGGTGGTGGCGTTGCTGTGGCGTTTCGGGCTGCAGCGCCTGGGCCTGACGGTGCCGCCACTGGCCACGGTGGTAGTGGCGACGCTGGCCGTGTGGCTGGCCGTGGTGGGCTATTTCGACTGGCGGCACCAGCGCCTGTCGCCCGCGCTGGCTGAGGCCCGGTTGCTGGCGCTGCAGTCGCGCATGCGGCCACACTTTCTGTTCAACAGCCTCAATGGCGTGTTGACGCTGATCCGCCGCGATCCCGGGCGCGCCGAGGCGATGCTGGAGGACCTGGCCGACCTCTACCGTGCCCTTCTCACCGAGCCCCGGGCTCTCGTGCCCTTGCGTGAGGAGCTGGCATTGGCGCGTGCCTACCTGGCGGTGGAGCAGGTGCGCCTGGGTGATCGGCTGCGGCTGGCGTGGCAGGTCGACACCGCCCCCGACGATGCCTTGTTGCCGCCGCTGACACTGCAGCCGCTGGTCGAGAATGCCGTGCGCCACGGTATTGAACCCCGCGAGGAGGGGGGCTGCGTCACTGTCGAGGCGTTTCGCGACGACGACCATTTGGTGCTGTTCGTGCGCAACCCGCTCCCGCCGCCGCAGGCACCACCAGGCGCGCGGGGGAATGGGCTGGCGCTGGCCAATCTGCGCGAGCGGCTGGACTTGCTGTACGACGCCGAAGCGCGGCTGCGCGTGTACGAGTCCGAGGGTGAGTTCGTGGCCCAGGTGCGACTGCCGATCCGCGCCCGCGACCCTGTCAGCCGCGCACCTCGTCGATCAGTGTCCTGAAGGCGTCCACGTCCTCGAAGCTGCGGTAGACGCTGGCAAAGCGCACGTACGCCACTTGGTCCAGCTGGCGCAGCTCCTCCATCACCCATTCGCCAATGCGCTGCGCGGGCACCTCGCGCGTGGGCTCGGCCAGCAGTTTTTCTTCGATGCGGGCGACGGCGGCATCGAGCCGTTCGGTGCTCACCGGTCGCTTGCGCAGCGCCAGCGCCATGCTGGCGCGCAGTTTGGCGGGGTCGTAGTCGACGCGCCGCCCGTCTTTCTTGACCACTTGCGGAAAGGTGACCTCGGCGCGTTCGTAGGTGGTAAAGCGCCGCTCGCAGCCGGCGCAGCGGCGGCGGCGGCGCACGAATACCCCATCGTCGGACTCGCGCGTCTCCACCACCTGGGTGTCGGCGTGTCCGCAGAAGGGGCACTTCATGGCGCGTCAGCCGTAGACGGGGAAGCGCGCCGTCAGCTCGGCGACCTGCGCGCGCACGCGCTCGACGGTGGCCGGATTGTGCGGATCGTCGAGCACGTCGGCGATCAGGTTGGCGGTCAGCCGCGCCTCGGCCTCTCGGAAGCCGCGCGTCGTCATGGCGGGTGTGCCCAGACGGATGCCGCTCGTGACCATGGGCTTTTGCGGGTCGTTGGGGATGGCGTTTTTGTTGACCGTGATGTGCGCTTGTCCCAGCACGGCCTCGGCCTCTTTGCCGGTGATGCCCTTGGCGCGCAAATCGACCAGCATCACGTGGCTTTCGGTGCGGCCGCTGACGATGCGCAGGCCGCGCGCCTGCAGTGCCTCGGCCATGGCTTGGGCGTTGCGCACCACCTGCTGTTGATAATCGCGGAACGCGGGGCTCAGCGCTTCTTTGAAGGCCACCGCCTTGGCAGCGATCACGTGCATCAGCGGCCCCCCTTGCAGGCCGGGGAAGACGGCGCTGTTGATGGCCTTTTCGTGCTCGGCCTTCATCAGGATGATGCCGCCGCGCGGGCCACGCAGGCTCTTGTGCGTGGTGGAGGTGACCACGTCGGCGTGCGGCACGGGATTGGGGTAGACGCCGGCCGCGATCAGGCCGGCGTAGTGCGCCATGTCCACCATGAAGATGGCGCCGATTTCTTTGGCCACACGGGCGAAGCGTTCGAAGTCGATGCGCAGGCTGTAGGCGCTGGCCCCGGCGATGATGAGCTTGGGCCGGGTTTCGTGCGCCTTTCGCTCCATCGCGTCGTAGTCGATTTCCTCACGCTCGTTGAGGCCGTAACTCACGACGTTGAACCACTTGCCGCTCATGTTGAGCGCCATGCCGTGCGTGAGGTGGCCGCCCTCGGCCAGGCTCATGCCCATGATGGTGTCGCCGGGCTTGAGGAAGGCGAGGAACACCGCCTCGTTGGCGCTGGCGCCGCAATGGGGCTGCACGTTGGCGGCCTCGGCGCCGAAGAGTTGCTTGACGCGGTCGATGGCGAGCTGCTCGGCCACGTCCACGTGCTCACAACCACCGTAGTAACGCCGGCCGGGATAGCCTTCGGCATATTTGTTGGTGAGCTGGGTGCCCTGCGCTGCCATGACGGCGGGCGAGGCGTAGTTTTCGCTGGCAATCAGCTCGATGTGCTGCTCTTGGCGGGCGTTTTCGGCCTGGATGGCAGCCCAGAGCTCGGGGTCGGTCTGTTCGATGAGGATATTGCGGTCAAACATGGGCAGTCCTGTCGGCGGCGTTGCACCCGGGTGCGGCGGTTTGTCACACGGGTTGCCCAGGCGAACGGCAGACCGCCGCGCTGGCCACGTCGTGAAGACGCGTTCGTGCGGCTGCGCGCTTCCCCGTGGTGAGCCCCACGTCGGTTGGCGGCGTGGCGGCCTTCCCGGAAAGGCCGCTGCCGGACCTATCGCCAGTCGCGCGCGCGGCAAATTCTATCAGGACGGTCGCGTCCCCCTCGCCGGTGGCGCGTCGTCTGGGGTGGGCTCACCTCCGATTCGCAACGGCAGGGCGCCATTGGTCTCTTCCTGTGCCGCAGCGTCCACCACCAGACCCGGGGGCAGCGGCATCGAGGCGGTGAAGCCCACCTGTTGGCCGGCGGCGACGCGTTTGAGCCGCTCCTGCTCCGCCATCACCTTGACGATATAGTCGCGCGCATCGACGCTGACCGCGCCCACGTACAGCCGCAGGCCGCCAGGTACGGAGCCTGCCGTTCGGATGGCATCGTGCAGGATTTGCGCACCCACCCGCAGGTTGCTGAGCGGGTCGAAGGCGGCCAGCGTGCCGCCCAAGTCATCGAACTTGTCGGCGTGTACGCGGGTGTGGACCTGCATCAGCCCATGGGCGCCGAAAGGACTGGCGGCAAAGGGATTGAAACGCGACTCGATGGCCATGACGGCCAGGATCAGCGCCGGATCGAGCCGCAACTGACGGCCCACCTGGTGCGCCTCGGCTACCAGCGCAGCCAGCGGTTCGCTGGCGACACGGTATTTGCGCGCCAACCACTGCGCCACACGCTGCTGCTCGGGGGGCAGTGCCTGGGGGTCCATCGCCGCGGGGCGGTCGGCTGCCGCCGAGGCGGGTATTTCGGCGCCGAGGGTCAGCGCGGCGTGCCGTTCCAGCAGCCAGTCGGCCATACCGCGTTCGAGTTGGGCGCGCAGCTGGGGCTGCGCCAGCAGCAGCGCTACGATGGCCAGGACGCCCACGCCCAGCGCCGCCAAGCCGTGACTCGCCGCGCGCCAGAGCCGCATCCATCGGTGCCCCACGCGATGTAGAGGGGTCGGGCGGTTGGCCCCGGCCCGCGGGCCGGCGGCGAAAGCGCCCGGGGTGTCGATGCACGTCGTCATGCACACACTCCTTGTTCGTTGTCCGCGGCGGTCCGCGCCAGCCGCTCCCGGTTGGGTGGCGGGCGGACACGCCGTCCATGGCGCCGATGCGTGGCATCGGCGGTCGATTGGCCCCACTCGCCATGGCGGTCGGGGGCAGCGGTGCGGGGTCGATGGCCGCACCCAACCTAGGGTTGACCCTAGTCGTTGGGCGCGATGGTAGGGCCCTCGACATACCAAGTCAATACTTAGAGAGTAGTTTTTTATAACCAATATTGTTTTTCTTGCGGCGCAGTAAGCGGAGGGCGGCGATGGGAATCGGGGTTTTCCTGGGGCAATGAACAGCCGGTGAGCCATGAAAAAAATTGGCGTGCGACCACCCTCGGACTGCCGTACAGTACAGACGTCGTCTCCGGTTACTCAGGGCATCCCGCCCCGTCCGGAGCGACGGGCCCGCCCGGGTGGTCACGCCCGGGCCTGGCCAGCATGATGGGAGCAATCCCTTGCTTCCGGCAGCGTGCGACATGACCCTCCGCGCTGCCTCGCCCGGCACGACTGGGTCGTGCCAAGGCCCCGACGGGTGCAGCCCGACGGGGCCTTTTCGTGTGCGCCCGGCACGGGCGCACTCTTGTGGGTGAAAGTCCCACCGTAAGTTGATCACAGCGAACGAAGCGAAGCGCAACTGCATGAGGGCGACCGAGTGTGGGGAGGAAGCGTGGAGCGAAACTGCGAGCCGATGGACAAG
>NZ_CALIND010000183.1:0-2782 GCF_938045175.1 uncultured Tepidimonas sp. | reverse complement strand
CGTGCCGGCCATCACCGACGCCGAGGCCGCCAGCCTGCAGGTGGGGATTGCACCCGCAGAGCGCTTTCGCGCCGCCAACCTGGAATTCAACGCCCTGCTCCAAGACGTAACGCTGGAGGTGCAGCGGCGCACGGACGGGCGCACGGTCATCGTGGTGCGCAGTGAACGCCCGGTGTCCGAGCCTTTTCTCGATCTGGTGGTGCAAGCCCGCTGGGCGGGTGGCGAACTGTTGCGCGGCTACACCCTGCTGCTCGATCCGCCCGATCTGCGCCCGCCAAGCCCCGTGGCACCGGCCGTCGCATCCGCGCCCCCGGCCCCGCCTCCACCAGCCGTGGCAGAGACACAACCCGCACAACCGGCGCCCCCTGCCCAGCCGCCGGCACCGACGCTGGCCACACCCCAGCGGATTGCACCGACCGAGCGGCCTGCCGCCCAGTCCCAGCGGATCACGGTCAGACCAGGGGAGACGGCAGGGCGCATCGCTGCCGAGCACAAACCGGCCGACGTCACGCTGGAGCAGATGCTCGTCGCGCTGCTGCGCGCCAATCCGCAGGCATTCATCCGCAACAACATCAACCTGGTGCGCGCGGGCGCGGTCATCGATCTGCCGGACACCGCCGTGGCGGCCAGCGTCGATCCACAAGAAGCACGCCGCATCGTCGCCGCACAGACGCGGGACTTCAACGAATACCGACGGCGTCTGGCCGCCGCCGCCCCGGCGCAAGCGGCCCCCCCCGCTTCGCGCACGGCCACCGGTACCGTACAGGCGGCCGTGGCCGAAGACAAACCACAAGCCAGCGCCCAGGACAAGCTGACCCTGACCAAGCCCGGTGCCCCAGCACCGGCCGAGGCCCAGATCGCCGAAACGCGCCAGCGCGGCGAGACCGAACAGCGCGTCGCGGAGCTGAGTCGCAACCTGCAAGAACTGGAGCAACTGCGGCAAGCGGCGTCGTCGGCCCCAGCCACCGCACCGGCTGCGCCCCCAGCGACCGATCCAGCCCCGACGGCCACCGCAGGCGAGGGTGCAGGCCCACCGGTGCCGGTGGCGCCACCGGCACCGCCTCCCGCGCCAGCGGAGCCCCCAGCGGCGACGGCCCCGCCTGCGGCACCCGCACCTGACCCGGCGCCAGCTCCCACCCCGCCTGAAGGCGGCGTGCTGGGCACCCTGCTGGCCCACCCGCTGACCGTGCCGGCGGCCGCTGGCGTGGCCCTGTTGCTGGCCCTGCTGGCGGGGTGGCGCATCCGGCAGCGCCGTCGGCAGGCTGCCGCCGAACAGCCGGCCGAACCGCGTGCCGATGCGGCCAGCCAAGCCGATGACACCCACGATGAAGCCGCAGCATCGTCCCTGATGCACGCGACCCGCCTGCTCGACACGGCAGACGATGTCGACCCCGTGGACGAAGCCGACGCCTACCTGGCCTACGGCCGCGACCAGCAGGCCGAAGACATCCTGCTCGAAGCGCTGCGGCAGCACCCTGACCGGCTGCCGGTGCGGCTCAAATTGTTGGAGATTTATGCGCAACGGCCGGATGCGGCGCGTTTCGAGGCAGCGGCGCGTGAACTGCACGCCCTAACCCAGGGCCAAGGCCCCGAGTGGGAGCGCGCCTGTGCACTGGGCATGACCCTCGATCCGGACAATCCCCTCTACCGCCCTGCGGATGCCAGTGGCGAGGTCGCCGCGCCGGTCGACGACACCCTGCCCGAGCTGGATTTGACCCTCGATGCCACGGCGTCCGAGCCTGCCACGGCATCCCCAGGCACCGACGACCTGGACCTCGATTTGGACCTGGGCGCGGTAGCGCCAGAATCCACGGAAACATCCGCTGCGCAGACCGAGACGCTGGCACCCTATCCGGCAGACCCCAAGGACGCCGCTCTGTCAGGCAACACGGCCGGCATGGACTTCGATCTGGAGATCCCGGAGTCGCCCCCGCAGCCAGCCCCGATCGGGGCTGCCACCGCGGGGCTGCCGCCTTCGCTGGAAGGCCTCTCGCTCGATCTGCCCACGGACGAGGCGCCCGCTGCGGGTTCGGCCAGTGCGGCGACGTCCACCGACGAGGCGCCCACCGACGAGCCGTCCAACGTGGCGACCGATGAGGGGCTGGATGACAACGACCCGCTGGAGACCAAGCTGTCGCTGGCGCGCGAGTTCGAGGCCATTGGCGATGTGGACGGTGCGCGCACGCTGGCCGAAGAAGTCGTGGCCGAGGCCAGCGGCGATCTGCAGGAACGCGCCCGCGCTTTCCTGGCGCAGCTGGCCTGAGCCGCGCGCCACGCCAAGCCGACCGTGATCGAGCGATGCGCATCGCGCTGGGAGTGAGCTCTCTGGGCACCGCCTACCAGGGCTGGCAAAGCCAGCCCGGGGGGCGGACCGTGCAGGACCGGCTGGAGCGGGCGCTGGCCGCCTTTGCCGACGTGCCCGCCATCGCCACCCTGTGCGCCGGCCGTACAGACGCCGGGGTCCATGGCCTCAATCAGGTGGTGCATTTCGATGCCCCGGTCGAGCGCAGCATGAACGCGTGGGTGCGGGGCACCAATCGCTATTTGCCCAGCGACATTGCGGTGCAGTGGGCGCAGCCGGTGCCTGCGAGCTTCCATGCCCGCAACAGCGCCCGTTCGCGCCGCTATGCCTATGTGCTGCTGGAGTCGCCCGTGCGCCCCAGCGTCGAAGCTGGGCGCGTGGGATGGGTGTTTCGCCCTTTGGCGCTGGAGCCCATGCAACGCGCCGCGCGCCATCTGCTCGGGGAGCATGACTTCAGCGCGTTTCGCGCCGCGCAGTGCC
>NZ_CALIND010000182.1:0-13342 GCF_938045175.1 uncultured Tepidimonas sp. | reverse complement strand
AGGCGCGGGCACCTGGTCCACCCGCTCTTGGGCATCGAGCCAGCGCCCCGCGTCGTGGTAGCTGAGCGTGACGATCTGGGGTTCGGGTAAATCGTCGTCGGTCTCCCCCGAGCGCCACATCACCCAAAAGCACGGCTGCGGCGCGGTCAGGTTCAAATACAAGCCCTCGGCATCCTCCGGGTGCAACGACACGACGTAGCCCGGAAAACCCCAATGACTCTGGGCGGCCGACGCGGGGGCATCACAAGGCTCGAGCGCCACCGGCCCGCGCCCGGCCAGTGTCGGCCAGACGGCGCAGGTCAGCTCGTGCGGCCCCTGCAGCACCTGCACGTCTGCCAGCGTCCAGCGCCACGGCTGCCAGCGCGCCATCGGGCCCGGCACGGGCTCGCGTCGCATCACGACGCCCGTCACGATCCGCTCCGCCGCCCGGGGGGCAGGAGAAGGGTTGCTGCCCGTCAGCATATCCATGGTCTGCACCGGAGCCGATGTCGCTTACGTCTCTCGACTGATGGTGATCGTGGGAAACTTACTCGAATAGTCCTTGGCGCGCGCCGCCACTGCGATGGCCACCTGCCGCGCCGCTGCAGCGTATATCTTGGCGATCTCGCCCTCCGGGTCGGCCACCACGGTCGGGCGCCCGGTGTCGGCCTGCTCGCGGATCTGCCGGTTCAGCGGCAGCGCGCCCAGGTAGGCCGCGCCCAGCTCCTGGGCCATGCGTTTGCCGCCGTCGGCACCGAAAATGTGCTCCGTGTGTCCGCACTGCGGACAGCAATAGACGGCCATGTTTTCCACGATGCCCAGGATCGGCACGCCCACCTTCTGAAACATCGTGATGCCTTTGCGGGCGTCGAGCAAGGCAATGTCCTGCGGGGTGGTCACGATCACCGCCCCGGTCAGCGGCACGCGCTGCGACAGCGTGAGCTGGATGTCGCCGGTTCCCGGTGGCATATCCACCAGCAGGTAGTCCAAATCCTTCCAGTTGGTCTGCCGCAGCAGCTGCTCCAGCGCCTGGGTGGCCATGGGGCCGCGCCAGATCATGGCCTCGTCCTTGTCCACCAGAAAACCAATCGACATGACCTGCACGCCGTAGTTCTCCAGCGGCTCCATGGTCTTGCCGTCCAGGCTTTCCGGCCGCCCCTCGATGCCCATCATCATCGGCTGGCTGGGCCCATAGATGTCGGCATCCAGGATACCCACACGGGCCCCTTCCGCCGCCAGCGCCAGCGCCAGGTTGACGGTGGTGGTGCTTTTGCCGACGCCACCCTTGCCGGACGCCACCGCGATGACGTTCTTGACCTGCGGCAGCAGCTGCACGCCACGCTGCACCGCATGGGCCTGGATGCGGGTGACGATCTGCACCGACACGTTGTCCACGCCGGGCACGCCCTTGGCGGCCGCGATGAGCGCGCGCCGCAACTCGGGCCACTGGCTGCGCGCGGGGTAGCCCAGCTCGACCTCGAACGCCACATCACCGCCGCTGATTTGCAGGTTGCGCAGCGCCTTGGTGGAAACGAAATCCTTGCCGGTGTTGGGGTCGACGACGGTTTGCAGCGCGCGCTGCAGCACTTCGGGGTTGATACTCATGGATCGGGTGTCTCCTGGTAACGGGTCAGTGTGGCCGATAACCGTGCAGTCTAGCCGCTGCGGCACGATTTTCGCGTCGGCGGCGGCGAAGTGCCCTCAGTAAAATCGCGGACTTGCGCGACGGGTCACCTTTGCCCCTTGCCGGCCGCCCGATGGTCCGGCCCCGTTCGCCGTCACAGGACTGCCCCATGCCACAGCGCCGACTGTTCGTCACCACCGCCCTGCCCTACGCCAACGGCCACTTTCACATCGGCCACATCATGGAATACATCCAGGCCGACATCTGGGTGCGCACCCAGCGGCTGTTGGGGCACGAGGTGCATTTCGTCGGCGCCGATGATGCGCACGGCGCGCCGATCATGATCGCCGCGGAGAAGGCCGGCAAGACGCCCCAGCAGTTCGTGGCCGAGATTGCCGCCGGCCGCCAGGCCTACCTGGACGGCTTTCACGTGCGCTTCGACAACTGGCACAGCACCGACGCACCCGAAAACCACCAGCTCGCGCAGGACATCTACCGGGCGCTCAAGGCGGCGGGACTGATCGAGACCCGCACCATCGAGCAGTTCTACGACCCGGTCAAGGGCATGTTCCTGCCCGACCGCTACATCAAAGGGCAGTGCCCGCGTTGCGGTGCTGCGGATCAGTATGGTGACGCCTGTGAAGCCTGCGGCGCGGTTTACACGCCCACGGAGCTGCGCCAGCCGTACTCCGCGCTGTCGGGCGCCACGCCGGAGCTGCGCCAGTCTGAGCACTACTTCTTCAAGCTGTCCGACCCGCGCTGCGTGCAATTTCTGCAGGACTGGACCAGCACCCCCGGGCGCCTGCAGCCCGAGGTGGTCAACAAAATACGCGAGTGGCTGGGTGACGGCTCGGGCGGGGCACTGAGCGACTGGGACATCAGCCGCGACGCACCTTACTTCGGCATCGAAATCCCCGACGCACCGGGCAAATATTTCTACGTCTGGCTCGATGCTCCCATCGGGTATCTGGCCAGCCTAAAAAACCATTTCGACAAGGGACAGGCCGCGCAGCACTGGCACGCCCCGTCGCGCACCGCACAGAGCTTCGACGAGTTCGTGGCCGACCCGGCAGTGGAACAGGTCCACTTCATCGGCAAGGACATCACCTACTTTCACACGCTGTTTTGGCCGGCCATGTTGCATTTTTCGGGCCGCAAAACGCCCGCGCACGTCTTCGTGCACGGCTTCATCACGGTCAGCGGCGAAAAGATGAGCAAGAGCCGCGGCACCGGCATCGACCCCATGCGCTACCTGCGCCTGGGACTCAACCCCGAGTGGCTGCGCTACTACCTGGCAGCCAAACTCAACCCGCACGTCGAGGACGTGGACTTCAACCCGGACGATTTCGTCGCTCGCGTCAACAGCGACCTGGTCGGCAAATACGTCAACATCGCCTCGCGCGCGGCGGGCTTCATCACCAAGCGCTTTGGCGGGCAACTGGGCGCCATCTCGCCCGACGGCGAGGCGCTGCTGGACACCCTGCAGGCCGCGCTGCCTGCGGTGGCGCAGCTGTGGGCCGAGCGCGAATACGGCAAGGCCGTGCGCGACATCATGGCCCTGGCCGACCGCGTCAACGCCTACGTGGATCAAAACAAGCCCTGGGAGCTGGCCAAGGACCCGGCCCTGAGCGAGCGCCTGCACGACGTCTGCACCACCTGCCTGGAGGCATTCCGGCTGCTGACGGCGATGCTGAAGCCGGTGTTGCCTGCCACCGCCGAGCGGGTGGAGGCCTTCCTGCGCTGCGCGCCGCTGGACTTCGACAACGCACGCCAGCCCTTGGGGGCCGGACACGCCATTGAGCCCTACAGTCACTTGATGCAGCGCGTCGATGCGAAGACCCTGGACGCGCTGTTCGAGCCGGCTGCGGCCCCAGCGGCAGCCCCGTCCGCGCCCGTGCCGGGCGGGGAGCCGATCGCCCCCACCATCACCATCGACGACTTTGCCAAGGTGGACTTGCGCATCGCGCGCATCGTCGCGTGCGAGCGGGTCGAAGGCTCGACCAAGCTGTTGCGCCTGACGCTGGATGTCGGCGAGGGCCGCACGCGGCGAGTATTCTCTGGCATCGCCTCGGCCTACACGCCCGAGCAACTGGTGGGGCAACTGACGGTGATGGTGGCCAACCTGGCACCGCGCCAGATGAAGTTTGGCGTCAGTGAGGGCATGGTGCTCGCCGCGAGCGCCGCCGACGGCGGCCAACCTGGGTTGTTTCTGCTGCAACCCCACGACGGGGCCACCCCCGGCATGCGGGTACGTTGAGCATCGCGTTGTGGATGGCGTACACTGCGGTCCGAATGGGTCCCACTCAGCGCCACCCCTCCCATCGCCGCTCCACCGGTCTGACGGCAAGGCGGCGTTTCATCACGCGGCTGCGCCACTGCGGCCCGCCCCATCCCCATCTCGCCGCCGAGGGGCTTTTCGCTTGCCAAACGTGGAATGGAGATGGGGAGCATGGCGCAATGGAATGTTCACCGGTTTCGTCCCCGGCTGCTGGACGATCTTTCGGGTTATGACCGCACACGCCTGTGGCGTGACATCGGTGCAGGATTGACTGTCGGCGTGGTGGCACTGCCACTGGCCATGGCGTTTGCCATCGCCAGCGGGCTGTCGCCCCAGGCCGGGTTGTGGACGGCCATCGTCGCGGAGTCGGCGGGTTGCTGGTGTCGACCTTCTGCGCCGGGCTGCTGTTGTTTGTGTACCGGCCCCGATTATCTGGCCCCGGCTCTGGGCCCAGGATTCCGCCTTTCGCCAGCGGCTGCAGGCCCTGGAGGGCGTGTCGGCGCTGCGTGCCACGTCGCGCCTGCCCGCGCCCGTGGTGGTGCTCGTCACCCTCAGCCTACTGGCCGCCTGGCTCGACTGGCCGGTGGAAACCATCGGCAGCCGCTTCGGCGGCATTCCCCAGAGTCTGCCGACTTTGGTGTGGCCCGATGTCAGTTGGGACACCGTTCGCCAACTGGTCATGCCCACGCTGACGATCGCCGCGCTGGGCGCCATCGAATCCCTGCTGTGCGCGCGCGTCGCCGATCAGCTGCACGCCGGGCGCAAACACGATCCCAACCAGGGGCTCGATGCGCTGGAATCACTCGCCCAAACGATCGAGCGGCGCGGCGGTACCCTCGTCATCGAGCAGCTGCACGCGCAGCCGCTGTCGCTGATGCAGCGCAGCGGTTTTCTCGAGCGCGTGCATGGCTGGTCTGCCTGCGCCGACCCATCCACGGCGGGGCCCGCCTAAAATGCGCGCGTCGTTTTGTTGGATTGCGCACCACCATGAACCCGCTTGGTTTGCCTGATTACGTCTCGGACGCCACCCAGTTCCTCGAATCGCTCAAGCGCAACAAGCCCAGCCTGGAGGCCGAACAGCGCGCGGGCCGAGCCCTGCTGTGGGATCGGCCGCAGGATCGCGACTTCTGGCGCGAAGCGCAGCACGCCCGCGTGCCGCAAAAGCCCTACGTCTACCAAACCGAGCCGTCGCTGAAGTGAACGGCCCATTGGCCGAGCTCCCGCCTGCGCCCGCGCCAGCGACCGACCCACCGGCCGTGGTGGATCAGGTCGCGATCGCGCGCCTGTACGGTGAGCCCCTGTTTGCGCTGCCGCAAGACCTCTACATCCCGCCGGATGCGCTCGAGGTCTTTCTCGAGGCGTTCGAGGGACCGCTGGACCTGCTGCTGTACCTGATCCGGCGGCAAAACTTCAACATCCTCGACATCCCCATGGCCGAGGTCACGCGCCAATATCTCGGGTATATCGAGCAGATTCGTCAGCGCAACCTCGAACTCGCTGCCGAATACCTGCTGATGGCGGCCATGCTCATCGAGATCAAGTCGCGCATGCTGCTGCCCCCGACGCCCAGCGCCGACGGCACGGAGCCCGAGGACCCGCGCGCGGAACTCGTGCGCCGCCTGCTGGAGTACGAGCAAATCAAGCTGGCCGCGCGCCAGCTCGAGGCGCTGCCGCAACTCGGGCGCGATTTCTGGCGCGCGCAGGTGCACATCGAGCAGTCGCTCACCCCGCGCTGGCCCGAGGTGAGCGTGGACGACCTGCGGGCGGCCTGGCGTGATATCCTGCGCCGGGCCCGACTCGCGCAGCGGCACACCATCACGCGCGAGACGCTGTCGGTACGCGAGTCGATGAGCGCGGTGCTGCGCGCGCTGCAGGGGCGCCGCTTCGTCGAGTTCACCGAGCTGTTCGACCCCGCGCGCGGTGTGGCGGTGGCCGTGGTCACCTTCGTTGCCATGCTCGAGCTGGCCAAGGAACACCTGATCGAGCTGACGCAGGCCGAGGCCTACGCGCCCATCTACGTCCGCTTGGCCTACGTGCCCTCTTGACCGGACACGCCCATACCGCTTGACCACGCCCCACCATGACCGATTCCACCCCGAACCCGGCCCCACCACGCGACTACGACGTGCTCATCATCGGCAGCGGTCTGGCCGGACTGGCCACGGCCCTGCTGCTGCCCAGCGACTGGCGCGTGGCCATCGTCACCAAACGCTCCATCGCAGACGGCTCCAGCGGCTGGGCCCAGGGGGGGATCGCCGCCGTGCTGGCCGACGACGACAGCTTCGAGCAGCACATCCAAGACACGATGATCGCGGGTGCCGGCCTGTGCGATCCGGCCGCCACGCGCTTCACGGTCGAGCACGCACCCGAGGCGATCGCCTGGTTGCGCGAGTTGGGCACGCCCTTCACGGCCGACGGCGACGGCCTGCACCTGACGCGCGAGGGTGGCCACAGCGCGCGCCGCATCGTGCACGCGGCGGACGCGACCGGCGCGGCCATCCAGCAAACACTCATCGAGCGGGTGCGTGCCGCCCGTCACATTGACGTGTTCGAAACCCACGCGCTGGTCGACCTGATCCTGAGCGACCGCCACGCCGCGCGCCGCGAACTGCCGCGGCGGGTGCTGGGCGCGTATGTGCTGGACGAGGCCACCGACACCATCGAGGTCTTTGCCGCCCCGCACACGGTGCTGTGCACGGGGGGCGCAGGCAAGGTGTATCTCTACACCTCCAACCCGGACACGGCCACGGGAGACGGCATCGCCGCCGCCTGGCGAGCGGGCTGCCGGGTAGCCAACATGGAGTTCATCCAGTTCCACCCCACCTGCCTGTACCACCCCAAGGCCAAGAGCTTTCTGATCAGCGAAGCCGTGCGCGGTGAAGGCGGCATCCTCAAGCTGCCCCCCCACCTGGGCAGCCACCGCTTCATGCCCGACCACGACCCGCGCGCCGAGCTGGCACCGCGCGACATCGTGGCACGCGCCATCGACTTCGAGATGAAAAAGCACGGCATCCCGTGCGTCTATCTCGACATCTCGCACCAGCCCGCGGCGTTTTTGCACGAGCATTTTCCCAACATCCTCCAACGCTGCGCCGAGCTGGGCATCGACATCACGCGTGAGCCCATCCCGGTGGTGCCTGCTGCCCACTACACCTGCGGCGGGGTGGTGACCGACCTGCGCGGCCGCACCGACCTGCCCGGCCTGTACTGTGTGGGCGAGGCCAGCTACACCGGGCTGCACGGCGCCAACCGGCTGGCCAGCAATTCGCTGCTGGAATGCCTGGTGTTTGCCCGCGCCGCCGCGCGTGACATGGCGGCGCAAGCGCGCATCCCCACGGCGCCCGTGCGGCCGTGGGACGACAGCCGCGTCATCGACGCCGACGAGCAAGTCGTCATCAGCCACAACTGGGACGAGCTGCGCCGCTTCATGTGGGACTACGTGGGCATCGTGCGTACCGACAAGCGGCTGGAGCGCGCCGCGCACCGCATCGCCCTGCTGCAGGCCGAAATCCAGGAGTTTTATGCGCGCTTTCACGTCAGCCGCGACTTGCTGGAGCTGCGCAACCTGGTGCAAGTGGCCGACCTGATCGTGCGCTGCGCCCAGCTGCGCAAGGAAAGCCGCGGCCTGCACTATAGCCGCGACTACCCCTACACCCTGCCGCAGGCGCGACCCACCCTCCTCACGCCCGACGCCCGATGAGCGCCCGCCCTGCTACCCCATGGCTGGCCTACGGGTCGCTGGCGGCCAGCATGGCACTGGTGGGCAGCTACGTGGCCCTGTCCAAACCGCTGGTGGCGGCGCTGCCGGTGTTCCTGCTGGCGTGGCTGCGCTACCTGATCGGCGCGGCCGCCATGGTGCACTGGCTGCGCAAACCGGCGTCGGAGCCGGCGCTCGACCGGCACACGCACGGGCTGCTCTTCCTACAGGCCCTGCTGGGCAATTTTTTGTTTTCGCTGTGCATGCTGTTTGGCGTCAGCCTGACCACGGCCAGCGCCGCTGGCGTCATCATGGCGGCCATTCCCGCCGTGGTCGCGCTGCAGTCGGCGCTCTTCCTGCGCGAGCGGCTGGATGCGCGCTCCGGTGCAGCGGTGGCCTTGGCGGCCGTCGGCATCGGGCTGTTTTCGCTCGACAAGGCCGCCCCCGGCGCCGCCGCGGCGCACGGCACGTGGCTGGGCATGCCGCTGCCACTGTGGGGCAACGCACTGGTCTTTGCCGCTGTCGTGTGTGAGGCCGCCTACGTCGTCATCGGCAAGCGGCTGACCGGTCAACTGGGCGCGCGGCGCATCGCGGCGATCATCAACCTGTGGGGCCTGGCGCTCATGACGCCGCTGGGCCTGTGGGCCGCGCTACGCTTCGACGGCTGGGCGCTGCTGTCGCTGGGCCTGTGGGCGCTGCTGCTGTTTTATGGCCTGGCCGCCAGCGTCTGGACGGTGTGGCTGTGGATGACGGGCCTGCGCCACGTACCCGCCGCCCGGGCTGGGGTGTTCACCGTGATGCTGCCCATCAGCGCGGCCACGATCGGTGTGCTGTTCATGGGCGAGCGGCTAACGCCGCTGCAGTGGCTGGCGTTTGGCGTGGCGCTGGTGGGGCTGGTGGTGGCGACCCTGCCCGGGCGCACGCCTACGCGCACCACAGACCCGTCGGCTGGGTGATGCCCATCCACAACGCCCAGCCGGACGTGGCCGCCAGCGCCAGCCCGGCCAAGCGGATGCCCCAGCCACCGGAGCGCGCCTGCGCCAGCCGCAGCAACAGCCACGGCCCTGCCGCCAGCGACACCATGGTCCCGATGGCAAACGCGGCCATGATGGCAGCGCCCGATAACGCCGACGCCGACAACGACGCCACCAGCAGCGCCGAGTAGAGCAGCCCACAGGGCATCAACGCCCAGCCGAGCCCGAGCGCCACGGGCGCGCGCGCGCCCAAGCGGGCCATGACCGGGCGCACCCGCCGCCAGACGGCCTGCGCCCAGCCATCCAGAAAGGCCGGCTGCCGCGCCTGCCACAGCAGCACCAGCCCGAGCACGAACGCCGCCACGTGCATCATGGTCCACACCGGCCGCAGCACCGCGGTCTGCTGCCCCAGCCAGCCCATGCCCTGTACCGTGCCGCCCGCCAACGCCCCCAGCAGCGCATAGCCGGCCAGCCGGCTGAACTGCCACGTCCACAGCGCCCGCTGCGGGTGCGGGCCAGCGGCACGGGCAATACCCGCGCAGGCGGCACCACACATGGTCACGCAGTGCGGGCCGCCGACCAGCCCCATCACCAGGGCCGACAGCGTCATCGAGGTCAGCATGGCACGATGCTAACAGCCCGCGGCTGGGCCTGCCGGTAGCACCTCAAATGATCTTGGAAAACCGCGCCCGGTCTTGATCGACCTGCAAGTAGCGGTCGAACACCATGGCGACGGCGCGCACCAAATACCAGCCCGTGGGCGTCACTTCGATGTGGGCATCGCCGATGCGTACCAGCCCATCGCGCTCGAACGCGCGCAGCTGCTCCAGCTCGCGCGCGAAGTGCTGGCGAAAATCGATCAGGTGCGCCAGATTGATCGACTCGAAATCGACCAACCCCTGGCACATGATGGCCATGATCACACTGCGGCGCAACAGATCCTCGCGCGTCAGCGCCAGCCCGCGCACGATGGGCAGCCGCCCTTGGTCGAGCGCGTCGTAGTACTCCTCCAGCGTCTTGGCATTTTGGCTGTAGGTGGCGCCGATGCGGCCAATGGCCGATACCCCCAGCGCGATCAGGTCGCAATCGGGCTGCGTGCTGTAGCCCTGAAAGTTGCGGTGCAGCCGCCCCTGCCGCTTGGCCACCGCCAGCGCATCGTTGGGCAACGCAAAATGGTCCATGCCCACGTACACATAACCCACGGCACTCAGATGGTCGAGCGACAGCGACAACATGGCCAACTTGTCCGCCGGACTGGGCAACTCCGCCGCGTGGATGCGCCGCTGCGGCTTGAAGCGCGCCGGCAGATGCGCATAAGCGTAGAGCGCGATGCGATCCGGCCGCAGGCGCTCGACGAGCTCGAGCGTGCGCCGAAACGACTCTGGGGTCTGCTGAGGCAGTCCGTAAATGAGGTCGACGTTGACCGACTCAAAGCCGATCTCGCGCGCCGCGGCCACGAGGGCGAACACCTGCTCGGCCGGCTGAATCCGGTGCACCGCCCGCTGCACCGCGCCATCGAAGTCCTGCACGCCAAAACTCAGGCGGTTGAACCCCAGTTGGTGCAGATGGGCCAAGCGCTGCGCGGTCACCGTGCGGGGGTCGACCTCGATCGAATACTCGCCCCCAGGGACGAGTTCGAAGTGGCGCCGGATCATCGCCATCAGGTCGGACAACTCCGCGTCGCTGAGGAAGGTCGGCGTGCCCCCCCCAAGGTGCAGCTGCGTCACGCGGTGCCCGCGCCCGACGTGTTCGGTCTGCAATTCCAGCTCGCGCGACAGGTAGCGCAGGTACTCCGCCGCGCGTTCGTGGTGCTTGGTCACCACCTTGTTGCATGCGCAGTAGTAGCACAGCGACTCGCAAAACGGGATGTGTACATACACCGACAGCGGCAGCGCCAGCGACCCCGCTCGCCGCTGTTGCAGGGCTTGCACGTAGTCACGCTCGGTAAACGCTTCGACAAACCGGTCCGCCGTCGGGTAGGACGTGTAGCGCGGGCCCGGAATGTCGAACCGGCGCAGCAGATCTTCGTCGATGACGTGTTTCACGGCGGGCAGCTCCATAGGCGACGAACTGTGCACCAGCGTAGCCTTGCGTGGGTTGACGTGAGTCAAACCCCCTGCGGGAGCGACGTTCCCCAAAACCCTGCAGGGCATGGGCCCACCGCACGGGGCGGCACGCGCATCGGGTTGTTATGATCGGGCGCATATCGTTCATGGCGAGTCTGCGCCTCGTTTCACCCACCTCTGCCTCACACCGGCCCCCATCGCCTCATGGATCTGCACAGCATCAAGGTCGCCTGCTCCAGCTGCAACCTGCGCGAGCTCTGCATCCCGGTCGGCCTCAAGCCGGACGAGATGGAGCAGCTCGACAACCTGATCAGCACGCGTCGCCGGGTGCGGCGGGGCGGGACCCTGTTTGCCGCGGGCGACGGCTTCACGTCGCTGTACGCGGTACGATCCGGATTTTTCAAGACCGTGATCACGACGGCGGACGGCCGCGATCAGGTCACCGGGTTTCAAATGGCGGGCGAAATCCTGGGGCTCGATGGCATCGTGCAGGACAAGCACTCGTGCTCGGCCGTGGCGCTCGAAGACGCCGAGGTGTGCGTGCTGCCATTCGACAAGCTCGAGCAGCTCTCGCGCGAGTTCAGCACGCTGCAGCACCACGTACACCGCATCATGAGCCGCGAGATCGTGCGCGATCAGGGCGTGATGCTGCTGCTGGGCAGCATGCGCGCCGAAGAACGACTGGCGGCTTTTTTGCTCAACCTCGTGCAGCGCCTGCATTCGCGCGGCTTTTCACGCACCGAGATGGTGTTGCGCATGACGCGCGAGGAAATCGGCAGCTACCTGGGAATGAAGCTCGAGACGGTCAGTCGTACGTTTTCGCGCTTTCAGGACGAGGGCATCATCGAAGTCAAGCAGCGCTACGTTCGCATCCTCGACCCGGAGGCACTCGCGGCCATTGTCAACCAGAGCCGCGAGGAGAATTAAGCGGGGAGTTGAGCGGCGCGTTGCGCGCGCAGTCAGCCGGGCGCTGATCTGGCGGCACCGGGCAGCGGTTGATTTCCCACGGCGACAGCGACAACAGCGTGGTAAGCGCGCTCGACGCCATGGTCAGCGCCCAAAAAATGAAGAACGCGACCGTGTAGACCGCCTGCCGCGACCAACCGAGCGATTCGCCCGCCCAGTGCAGATCGTGGGGATCGACGAAGGCGAACACCACCATTTCGATCACGGCCGCCATCAAAAAAGCGGGCCAAGCAATCCACATCACGCGTTGGGCCAGCATCGACAGTCTCCTCTTTGTTGTTGCCCCGCGCCGCCTCAATCGTCTTTAGGCAACGTCGGGGACACGACGTGGTTACGCGCCTGGTTGGCAGGCAGCACCGCTTTTTCGGCCTGCAGGCGCTCCTCCGGCGTCATGCGCTCCGGCGCGACCGCGACCGGCGCCGGCATCGCCTCGCGCGGCAGCACGGGGTCTGGATTGCGCACGGCGATCGTGACCGTCACGATGGACGCGATCACGACCACCAAGGGGCCACCGATGACCATCCAGACCATGGGCTCGCGGTACCAGGGTCGGGAAGGGGCGGATGACGCGGAGGGCGTACCAGACATGGTGGACATAGTGTAGGCCTTTGGCGAGTACTTTGGGATACGGATCAACCCGAATACCCTGGGGGGTCATCGGGGTATCAGGAAGGTGGTTTTCTCGCGCACGGCGATCGAGCCGTCGGCGGTGCGGAAAGTCATAACGATGGGGTGAGAGCCGGGCTGCAACCCCGGGGGAACCTGCACACGTACCGGCACCGAGCGCACCTCGGTGGGCAGCAGATGTACGACGGGATCCGACGCGAGCGTCACCCCCGGCAAGCCCTCGACCGCCACCTGCAGCTCGCGCTCGGACTCGGACGCGTTCATGAACTGCACGCGGTAGACGTTTTCGATCCGGCCCATCTCGACCATGCGGGCCAGCGCGCCGCGGTCGCGGATCACGTCCACCTTCAGCGGCACGCGCAGCCACAGGCTCACGCCCAGCGCCGCCACGATGGTGAGCAAAATGGCACTGTAG
Organism: uncultured Tepidimonas sp.; assembly: GCF_938045175.1. Lineage (NCBI taxonomy): Bacteria > Pseudomonadati > Pseudomonadota > Betaproteobacteria > Burkholderiales > Tepidimonas > uncultured Tepidimonas sp. The sequence continues at coordinate 716 of NZ_CALIND010000182.1, read as the reverse complement.
ATCAAGACGCGCGGACGAAACGCCCGGCGGATCATCTGGGCGCGGCTCCAGTGGTTGGCCATGCCGTTTTGGGTCGAGTACTTGACCAGCCCCTTGGGATAGCCCATCTTCTCCATCACCTCGTCGCAGACGTCGGCGCAGGCACCGCAACCGATGCACTCGTACTGCAGACCATTGCGGATGTCGATGCCGGTTGGGCACACCTGCACGCACAGTGTACAGTCAATGCAGTCACCTAATCCCAACGCCTTCGGGTCAGCCGACTTCTTGCGCGCGCCGCGCGGCTCGCCGCGCTCGGCGTCGTAGGTCACGATCATCGTGTCCTTGTCGAACATGGCGCTCTGGAAGCGCGCGTACGGGCACATGTATTTGCAGACCTGCTCGCGCATGTAGCCCGCGTTGCCGTAAGTGGCAAAACCGTAGAAGAAAATCCAGAAGGTCTGCCACGGACCCAGGTTCCACTCGAGGACGGCAGCGCCCAGCTCACGGATGGGCGTGAAATAACCCGCAAACGTAAACCCGGTCCAGAGACCGAACACAATCCATGCGATCTGTTTGCCGCCCTTGCGTGCCAGCTTACGCAGGCTCCAGGGCTCTTGGTCCAGTCGCATGCGCGCCGAGCGGTCACCCTCGAAGAGCTTTTCCATCCACAGATAAATCTCGGTATAGACCGTCTGCGGACAGGCGTAGCCGCACCACAGCCGGCCGGCGATGGC
>NZ_CALIND010000181.1:0-18651 GCF_938045175.1 uncultured Tepidimonas sp. | reverse complement strand
CAAGTCGTGCCCTTGGGCGGCCACGATCCGGGCCCGGATGAACTCCCCCGTGCGGAACGTTTTGCTCAGCTTCTCCGGCGGCAGCAATTGCACCGTGCCGTCGATCTCCGGCGCATCGGCGTAGGTGCGGCCCACCCCGCCCTTCTTGCCCAACCCGACCGCCTGGTCCACCAACACCTGCATGGTCGCGCCCACGCGGCGCTGCAGGCGCTCGATCGCCACGGCCTCCGCCACCGCCATGAATCGGGCCCGGCGCTCCTCGCGCACCGCATCGGGCAAAGCCCCCGGGAGCGCATTGGCCGCCGCCCCCTGCACCGGCGAGTAGGCAAAACAGCCCGCCCGGTCGATCTGCGCCTCGCGCACGAAGTCGAGCAGATGGGCAAACTCCTCCTCCGTCTCGCCCGGAAAGCCGGCGATGAAGGTGCTACGCACGACCAGCTCGGGACAGATCTCGCGCCAACGGCGGATGCGCTCCAGGTTGCGCTCGCCGCTGGCCGGGCGCTTCATGCGCCGCAACACGTCCGGGTGGCTGTGCTGGAACGGTACGTCCAAATACGGCAGCACCCATCCCTCGGCCATCAGCGGCACCACCTCGTCCACGTGCGGGTAGGGGTAGACGTAGTGCAACCGCACCCAGGCGCCATGCGCACGCGCCAGCATCCCCAGCTCGCGCACCAGCTCGAGCATGCGGGTGCGAATCGGGCGGCCCTCCCAAAAACCCGTGCGGTACTGTACGTCCACCCCGTAGGCGGACGTATCCTGGCTGATGACGAGCAGCTCTTTGACGCCGCCTTCGAACAAGCGCCGCGCCTCGGTCAGCACGTCGCCGATGGGCCGGCTGACCAAATCACCCCGCATGGACGGGATGATGCAAAACGTGCAGCGGTGGTTGCAACCCTCGCTGATCTTGAGGTAGGCGTAATGGCGGGGGGTGAGCTTGACTCCGACACCATCGATGGCGTTGCTCGGCGGGGGCACCAAGTCCACGAAGGGATCGTGCGGCTTGGGCACGTGCGCGTGCACCGCCGCTAACACCTCGTCGGTGGCGTGCGGGCCGGTGACCGCCAGCACGGCCGGGTGCAGCGACCGCACCAGGTTGTCACCATGCTCGTTGGCCCGCGCACCCAGGCAGCCGGTGACGATGACCTTGCCGTTGTCGCGCAGCGCCTCGCCGATGGCGTCCAGGCTCTCCTTGACGGCGTCGTCGATGAAGCCGCAAGTGTTGACGATGACGAGATCGGCGTCCTGATAGGTCTTGCTGGTGCGGTAGCCCTCGGCGCTCAGACGCGTGAGGATGAGCTCGGAGTCCGTCAATGCCTTGGGACAACCCAGGCTGACAAAACCGATGGTGGGTGCAGCCGCGGCGGGTCGCCCGCTGGTCGCGAGTTCGGAGGTCGGGGTGGACATCCCCGTATTGTCTCAGGTCAATGCGGCCGTTTGATGCCGAACGCGCTGAGCATCTGCTCCTGCATTTGGGCAAATGCCTTTTGCTGCTGGGCAAAAAAATGGCTCATGGCCAACGGCGGTTGCGCGGCCATGAACTGCTGCCACAGCTCGGGCGTCAGCTCCTTGGCCTGCTCGGCCATCTTCTGCTGCAGCTCCATGAAGATCTGCAGGTTGCGCTCCAGGTACGAGCCCATGAAGTCCTGCATCGCATGGCCGTAGAAACGGATGATGTTGGCGAGCATCTTCTCCGAGAACAGGGGCACACCCGCCGTCTCCTCTTCCAGAATGATCTGCAGCAGGATGGCGCGCGTGAGGTCCTCACCCGTCTTGGCATCGCGCACGACGAACGGCTCGGCCCGCATGACCAACGCCTTGACGTCACTGAGCGTGATGTAGGACGACGAATCGGTGTCATACAGGCGGCGATTGGGATACTTCTTGATGACACGCACCGTCGGCGTGCCGGCCGACGGCGACTCGGCATCGGATGGTTCGGCCTGGTTGGCCTTCGTGGACTGCACGTCACGGACTCCTGAGACGATAGCTGCACCTGCTGCCGCGCGACTGCACGACACCCCGCGGGGCATTGTAGAGCGCTCGAGCCGGCACGCCCAGCGGGGATTTCCCGGCCTCGGCACGGGCGGCCGATGGCGCCCGCCCGCTCAACGACCGTGCGACGCATCCAAGCCCAGGCGCTGGCGCACGGCCTCGTACAGACAGACGGCGCTGGCCACCGAGACGTTGAGGCTCTCCACCGCCCCGCGCATGGGGATGGCCACGAGCTCGTCGCACGTGCGGCGCACCAGTGCGCGCATGCCCTTGCCCTCGGCCCCCATCACCACCGCAGCGGGCCCGCGCCAGTCGTACTGATACAGCGTGCGCGGCGCATCGTCGCTGGTGCCGACCACCCAGATGCCACGCTCTTTGAGCGCCTCCAAGGTGCGTGCGAGGTTGGTCACCAGAAAAAACGGTACCGTCTCGGCAGCCCCGCTGGCCACCTTGGCCACGGTCGCATTCAGGCCACAGGACTGGTCCTTGGGCGCGATGACGGCGTGTGCCCCCGCGCCGTCGGCCACGCGCAGACAAGCCCCCAGGTTGTGGGGGTCCGTCACGCTGTCGAGCACCAGTAGCAGGGGCGGGTCGGCCCGGCGCTCGGCCTCGGAGCGGGCCTCCAATTGGTCCAGCCGATCGTCCAACGTGCGGGCCTGTTCGACCGGATGCACACGCGCCACCACGCCCTGGTGATGCCCACCGCCCGCCAGCCGGGCCAGCCGCGCCCCGTCGGCCTCGATGACGCGCACGCCCGCCTCTTGCGCGCGCTGCAGGAATTGGCGCATGCGCGCGTCGCGTCGGGCAGGGTCGACATAGACCTCCAACACGGTGGTCGGTGCGATCTTGAGCCGCACGCCCACGGCGTGAAAGCCAAACAGGATTTTGGGTTCGGAAGCCATGGGGCGCGATTATGCGCCCGGCACCCATTCGCGGGCGCGCCCGGCTTCGATCGCGATGCGCCGCTCGCAGCGTGCGGCGATCGCCGGGTCGTGCGTCACCAACACCAGCGTCGTGCCGTGCTCGCGGTTGAGGTCGAACATCAGCTGCATCACGCGCTCGCCCGTGGCGTGGTCTAGGCTGCCAGTCGGTTCGTCGGCCAGCAGCACGGCCGGCTCGACGACGAACGCGCGCGCCAGCGCCACACGCTGCTGCTCGCCGCCGGAGAGCACCCGGGGGTAGTGCCCCAGCCGCTCGCCCAGACCCACGCGCTCGAGCATGCGGCGCGCCGCCGCGCGCGCATCACGCCGCCCGGCCAGCTCCAGCGGCAGCATGACATTTTCCAGTGCGGTCAGGTTGGCCAGCAACTGAAAGCTCTGGAACACGAAGCCGACCTGGCGCGCGCGCAGCGCCGCGCGGGCGTCTTCGTCCAGCGCGAAAATGTCGACACCGCCGAGGTGAACCGTGCCCGTTGTGGGCGTATCCAACCCCGCGATGAGCGACAGCAATGTGCTCTTGCCCGAGCCAGACGCACCCACGATGGCCAACGTCTGACCGGCGGCAACGGAGAAATCGACCTCGTGCAAGATGTGCAGCGTGCCCGTGGCGTCCGTGACCGATTTGGACAGGCGCTGCACCGTGATGATGGATGTGGACATGAAAGGCGGTTTGGAGTGAATCGACGAGACTGTAACGCGCTGCTGCTGGGCGCGCTGGCGCTGGCGTGCTTGCCAGTCAGAGCGCACGCCCAGGCCGCAGGTTCCACACCCGTGGTGCTGGTGGTAGGCGACTCACTGAGTGCCGAGTATGGCCTGGTACGCGGCAGCGGCTGGGTGGCGCTGCTGGAGCGGCGGCTGGCGCAGGCGGGGCGACGCGTGCGCGTGGTCAACGCCAGCGTCAGCGGCGACACCACCGCGGGCGGCCGCTCGCGCCTGCCGGCGCTGCTGGCGCAGCACCGGCCCGCCGTCGTCATCATCGAGCTGGGTGGCAACGATGCGCTGCGTGGCCTGCCGCTGCAGAGCACGCGCGACAACCTGCGCGCCATGATCCGCGCCAGCCGCGCCGCCGGTGCCCGCGTGTTGCTGCTGGGCATGGACATGCCCCCCAACTACGGCGAGCGCTTCCGCGCCGACTTTCGCGCCCTCTACACCGACTTGGCGCGCGAGGAGAAAGTGGCGCTGGTTCCGTTCTTCTTGGCCGGCGTTGCCGACGTCGCCCACGCTCCCACGCTGTTTCAAGACGACCGCATCCACCCCAACGAGCGCGCGCAACCCATCCTGCTGGACAACGTTTGGCCGGCGTTGCAGCCACTGCTACCACGGGGATAAGCGCCGATAGGCCGAGCGGGCCAGCCTCGCACACTCTCCCGTTCACGGCATCACGGTAACACTCGAAGCGCCTGTGCGAGATCCGCACGCAAATCGTCCACGTCCTCCAGGCCAACGGCCAAGCGCACCAGCCGCGGTGCGTGCGGCCACGGGCGCTGGCGCAGCGTCGGCACGTCATAGGGGACGCACAAACTGACCGGACCAGCCCAGCTGTAGCCCAGGCGGAACAGCCGCAGCGCGTCGCAAAACGCATCCACCTGCGGTGGGCTCACGGCGGCGTCGAACACGACGCTAAAGAGCGCGGCGGCCCCGCGCGCGTCGCGCTGCCAGGCCGCGTGCCCCGGGGAGTCGGGCAGCGCCGGGTGCAAGACGCGCGCCACGCGCGGCTGCTTGCGCATCCAGGCTGCCAGTGTGCGGGCAGCAGCGTCTTGCGCGCGGTAGCGCAGCGGCAGGCTGGGCAGACCGCGCAGCACGGCTTCCACATCGTTGGCGCCCACGCCCAGCCCTAAGCGCATGTGCGTCATCAGCAGCATCTGGTGTAGGGCGTCGTCGCGCGTGACGACGGCGCCCATGAGCACGTCGGCGCCACCGCTGGGGTATTTGGTCAGGGCCTGCATGGCCACGTCGACCCCCAGCTCGAACGGCCGCAGCGCCACGCCCGCCCCCCAGGTGTCATCCAGCGCGGTCACGATGGGGCGCTCGCGCCCTGCGTTGGCGGCGCGCACCACGGCCAGCAGCGCGGGCAGATCGGGAAATTCGAGCGTCACGGAACCCGCTGCCTCCAGCCACACCAGGCGTGTGCGCGGGGTGATCGCCGCCGCCAGGTCGACGGGGTCCATCGGGTCGTAGATGCGATGCCCGATGCCCCACTGGGCCAGCTCGTGCGCGGCCAATGCTTTGTTGGGCCCGTAGGCGTTGTCGGGCAGCAGCACCTCGTCGCCGCTGCGCAGCAGCGCCAAGTCCACCAGGGCGATGGCCGCCAGCCCGCTCGGCGTCAATACGCAGTGCCGACCCCCTTCCAGCGTGGCCAGGCGCTCCTCGAGCACGAAGGTGGTGGGCGTGCCATGCAATCCATAGGTGTAGCCGGACTTGTCCTGCCAGCGGCGCTCGCGCATGGCCGCCACGTTGGGAAAAAACACCGTGGAGGCTTTGTGCACCGCCACGGGTACGGCATCGAACCCTGAGGGCGCACGGTAGGGGTGATGGATCAGCCGGGTGGCCTCACCCATCCCTGCGGAGGGGTTCAGACTTTCCACTTGGCCAGCAGCTGCTGCGGACGCAGGTTGTCGTAGCACTCGAACGGCTGATGGATCCAGGGGTTGGTCGGCAGGAATTCGACCGAATAGTCGGGTGTGAAGACCGAAACCGCCTTGGTCCAGAGGACGGCGCTGCGCAGCTCGGTAATCGGCGGATAGTTGCTGCGCAGCATTTCGATGACCGCCTTGAGCGTGTGCCCCGAATCGGCCAGGTCATCGACGAGCAGCACGCGGCCCGCGATCTCCCCTTTGGGCGTCGTGATGTAGCGCGCGATGTCGAGCTGGCCGCGCACCGTGCCGCCTTCGGCGCGGTACGAACTGGTGGACATGATGGCCAGCGGCTTGTCGAAGATGCGGCTGAGGATGTCGCCCGGACGCATGCCACCGCGGGCCAGGCACAGAATGGTGTCGAACTCCCAACCCGACTGATAAATCTGGATCGCGAGTTTTTCGATCAGGTTGTGATACTCGTCGTACGAGACGTAGAGGTGCTTGCCGTCTTCGGTCAGCATGGGAGCCCCCGGATGAAAAAGCCTCAGCGGCGGGTTAGGCCGCAAACGGATGACGCACCAGGATCGTGTGATCCCGATCGGGACTGGTCGAGATGACGTGGATGGGCACGCCCGTCACCGCTTCGATGCGCTCCAGATAGCGGCGTGCGTTGAGCGGCAGATCCTCGTAGCGCGTCACGCCCGCGGACGTCTCGCTCCAGCCGGGCAGCGTTTCGTAGATCGGCTCGCAGCGCTCGATCTCGTCGGCCCCCAGCGGCAGCAGATCGATTTCGCGGCCGTCGAGCCGGTAGCCCACGCACAGCTTGAGCTCGGGCAGGCCGTCGAGCACGTCCAGCTTGGTGATGCACAGGCCCGACAGGCCGTTGACCTGCGCCGAGCGCTTGAGCAGCGCGGCGTCGAACCAGCCGCAGCGCCGGGCCCGGCCGGTCGTGGTGCCCTTCTCGGCACCCACGGTGGCCATGTGCCAGCCGGGCGTGCCTTCGGTTTGCCAGTCCAGTTCCGTCGGGAACGGGCCGCCGCCCACGCGCGTACAGTATGCTTTGGTGATGCCCAGCACGTAGTGCAGCAAGCCCGGCCCGACCCCCGCGCCCGCCGCCGCGTTGCCCGCGACGCAGTTGCTGGAGGTCACGAACGGGTAGGTGCCGTGGTCGATGTCGAGCAAGGTGCCCTGCGCGCCTTCAAACAATAGGTTGGCACCTTGCCGGTGGGCCTCGTTGAGCTCACGCGACACGTCGGCAATCATGGGGCGCAGCTGCTCGGCATGGCGCATCGCCTCCTCGAACACCGGCTCGAAGCGCACCCGGCCCGCCTCCAGGTAGGGCTGCAGCGCCGGCCCCCACTCGATCGATGCCGACCCCAAGTACGTGGTCAGCACGTGGTTGTGCCAGTCGAGCAGCTCGCGCAGCTTGGCCGCGAAGCGCTCTGGGTATTGCAGATCTTGCACCCGCAGCGCGCGCCGCGCGACTTTGTCCTCGTAGGCCGGGCCGATGCCGCGACCGGTGGTGCCGATCTTGGCCGCGCCTGACCGTTCCTTGGCCACCTCGCGCGCGACGTCGACCGCGGCGTGAAACGGCAAGATCAGCGGACACGCTTCGCTGATGCGCAGGCGCGAGCGCACCTCGACACCGGCGCGCTCCAGGCCCTCGATTTCCTCCAGCAGCTTGGCCACCGACAACACCACCCCGTTGCCGATGTAGCACGTCACCCCCGGGCGCATGATGCCGCTGGGGATAAGGTGCAGCGCCGTCTTGACGCCACCGATGACCAGGGTGTGTCCGGCATTGTGCCCGCCTTGAAAGCGCACCACCCCCTGCGCGGTCTCGGTCAGCCAGTCGACCAGCTTGCCCTTGCCTTCGTCCCCCCACTGGGTCCCCACCACCACCACGTTGCGCCCCGGCTGGGGCTGAAAAGCCTTGTCGTTCATCGCAAACGGTCGCTCGATCGGTTTTGCTGGAAAGAAGGTCCCATCCCCGTGCGGCCAGCTCACCCCGCCGGAGCGAGCGGTTGCACCCGCCACTCGCCGTCGCGCTCCACCAGTTCACGGTCGCAGGCAAATTCATCGACTTCGTGTTCGTGACCCGGCAGCACGCACACGACCGTCTCGCCCGCCGCGCGTAGCCGCGCGATCGCGGCCCGCAGCGCGGCGTCGTGGCGCCAAGGGGCCCGAATCGCCGGTCGCAGCGGGGCCGCGGCCACCAGCCGCACGAGCTGCTTGATGTCGAGGCTAAAACCCGCCGCCGGGCGCCGACGCCCAAAGATGGCACCCACCTCGTCGTAGCGACCGCCACGGGCGATCTCCTCGGGCGCCCTGCCCTCGCCCGCCCCCAGCAGCGAAAACCGCACGCCGGTATAGTAGGCGTAGCCGCGCAGGTCCGCCAGGTCGAATGTGACTTCGACGTCCGGGGCGTGCTCGCGCAACCGCGCCGCCAGCCAGGCCAGATCGTCGAGGGCGCGCTGCAAACGCTCGCCGCCCGGCAGTCGCTGCCGTGCGGCGAGCAACACAGCCGCATCGCCGTACAGCTCGGGCAGGGCCAACACCCCTTGCGCGACGGGCGTGGGCAAGCCAGCCGCGAGCCGGGCCAGCGTGGCGGCGTCCTTGGTTGCCAACGCGGCATGGATACGCTCCACCGTCACTGGGGTGGCGCCACAGCCGTCGAGCACCGCATCGACGACGCGCACGTCGCCCAGATCGACGACCAAACGCCGCACGCCCGCGACACGCAGCGCATCCAGCGCCAGTTCCAGCACTTCCAGGTCGGCCTCGAGCCCCGCGTGGCCGTAAATCTCCGCGCCGAACTGCAGCGGCTCGCGGCTGCCATGCGCGGCATCCACCCGCGTGTGCAACACGGGACCGCAGTAGCACAGCCGGGTGACCCCCTGCCGGTTGAGCAGGTGGGCGTCGATGCGGGCCACCTGCGGTGTGGTGTCGGCGCGCAAACCAAGCAGACGCCCCGAGAGTTGATCCACCAGCTTGAAGGTCTGCAGATCGAGCGCCTCGCCAGTGCCGGTCAGCAGCGACTCCAGGTGCTCGAGCAACGGGGGAATGACCAGCTCGTAGCCATAGCCGCGGGCGGCTTCGAGCAGGCAACGGCGCAAATCTTCGATGTGGCGCGCCTCGGAGGGCAGCACATCGGCGATGTGGTCCGGCAACAGCCAGGCAGACATGGGTGGTTCGACGTCGGGCAAAGGCCGGATTCTACCCTGGCCCCGCCCCGTATGACGCGCAGCCGCGCGCGGCACCGAATCAGCGGCCACCGGCGGCCGCCGTTCCCTTGAACGCCTTGAAAAACTCGGACGACGGGTCGACGATCAGCACGTCGCCCTTGCCGGCGAAGGTGGCCTTGTACGCCTCCAGGCTGCGGTAGAACTGAGCGAACGCCGGGTCTTTGCCAAAAGCCTGGCTGTAAATGCGCGCCGCCTCGGCATCACCTTCACCCTTGATCTTTTGTGCCGTGCGGTAGGCTTCGGCCAGCAGCACCTCGCGTTCGCGGTCGGCTTCGGCACGGATTTTTTCGCCTTCAGCAAAACCGGTCGAGCGCAGTTCATTGGCCACGCGCTTGCGCTCCGCCTCCATGCGGTCGTAGACAGAGCGAGTGATCGACTCGGCGTAATCGATGCGCGAGATGCGCACGTCCACCACGTCCATCCCCCAGGGCTTCTCGGCCCCCCGCACGGCAGCCAGCACCTCGCGCTGCACGGCCGCCATCAACTCCTCGCGCTTGACGGACAGCAACTCGCGCAGCGTGCGCTTGTTGACCTCTTGTTGGAAGGCGTTGCGCACCACGCGGTTGAGCTGCGCCGCGCCGGCCCGCTCGTCGAGCCCCACGTTGCGGATGTAGGCCGAGGGGTCGGAGATGCGCCAGCGCACGTACCAGTCGATGACGACGCGCTGCTTCTCGGCGGTGAGCGTCGGCTCGGTGTCGGTGCTCTCCAGCGTCAGCAGCCGTTTGTCGATGTACGACACGTTTTGAAACGGTGGCGGCAGTTTGACGTTCAGCCCGGGTTCGGTGACCACCTTGCGAATCTGGCCGAACTGAAACACGACGCCGAACTGGCGCTGATCGACCACGAACAGGGTGGAGCTGGCAATCGCCAGCAACACGAGCAGCGAAGAAGCGATGAATCCGATGCGGTTGATCATGGTAGGACTCCGGTCAACGCCCTTCACGGTCGCGGCTGCGCAGGTCGTCGCGGCTGCGCGCATCGGCACCCGACGCACCCGCTGCGGCTGCCGCGGGGGTGGTCGCCGCTGCCGCGCCGGCCGACGCGGATGCCCCCTGGCTAACCTGTTGCATGATCTTGTCCAGCGGCAGGTACAGCAGATTGGACTGCTGGCGCGTGTCGATCAGCACCTTGGTCACGTTGGCGTAGATTTGCTGCATCGTCTCGAGGTACATGCGTTCGCGGGTGACTTGCGGTGCCTTGGCGTACTCGGCCTGCACGAGCGAGAAGCGTTGCGCGTCACCCTGGGCTTGCGCGACGATACGCGCTTTGTAGCCCTGAGCTTCCTCCAGCAGGCGGGCCGCCGCACCACGGGCGCGCGGCACCACGTCGTTGGCATACGCCTGGGCTTCGTTCTTCGCGCGCTCTCGCTCTTGGCCCGCTTTGAGCACGTCGTCGAACGCGGCCTGCACCTGCTCGGGCGGGCGCACGCCCCCGGACTGCAGGTTGATACCCACGACCTCGATGCCGACGTTGTAGCGATCGAGAAGGTTTTGCATGAGCGTGCGCACGCGCGGAGCGATCTGCTCGCGCTCCTCGGCCAGCGCCGCGTCCATCTTCATTTTGCCCACGACTTCGCGCACCGCCGTCTCGGCGGCCTTGACCACGGCTGCGTCCGGGTCGCGGCTGTTGAACAAGTAGGCACGCGCGTCACTCAGCCGGTACTGCACGGCGAACTTGATCTCGACGATATTTTCGTCCTCGGTCAGCATGGCCGACTCGCGCAGGCCGGTGGCGCGCACGATGGCGTCGCGCCCGATGTCGACCGAGCGGATCTGGGTGACAAATACCGTTTCGTGGCGCTGGATGGGGTATGGCAGCCGCCAATTGAAACCCGCGCCCACGGTGCTGTGGTAGCGGCCAAACTGGGTGATGACGGCCTGTTGGCCTTCCTGCACGATGAAAAAGCCCGATCCCAGCCAGATCAAGACCGCCACGCCGACGATCAGGCCGGCGCCGATCCCGGCGCCCTTGGGGTCGGGCCGCATCGGCCCGCCGCCGTCGCCACGGCCCCAGCCACCGCGGTCGTCACCAGGCGGACGGCCGCCACCGCCACGGCCACCAAATAAGCCACCGAGCTTGCGATTGAAGTCGCGCCACAGCTCGTCGAGGTCCGGCGGGGTCTGACCGCCGCCAGGCCGGCGCTGGCCGTCGCTGCCGCGCCCCTCACCATCGCCGTCACCACGCCCCCAGCGGGGGTCGTTGAGGTTGAACACCGCACGCAAACGATGCCACCAGCGTGGCTGCATCGCCGACCTATGCGGGGTGCGCTCGCGTCCGAGGGGCGCGGCGTCCGAGGGAAAGTCGCTCATGGATGGATGATGGGATCGTTGATGGGCAGTGTTATTGTGCCGAATTGTGAGTCACCCTCGTCATGGGTCGGCACCGTCAGCCGGGCGGCGACCGCCTCGGCCACGGCTTGGCGCAGAAGTCCCAAGCCCTCGCCCGTGTGGGCGCTCACAAACACCCGAGTCACCGCACGCCCCTCGAGTTCCGTGACATCACGCGGATGCTGCGGCCGCCGCTCGGGTGGCAGGGCGTCGATCTTGTTGAACACCAGGATCTGCGGGATCTCGGCAGCGCCGATCTCGTGCAGCACCTGCATGACGTTGTCGATCTGCTCGGGATGCTGCGGATTGGACGCATCGACCACGTGCAGCAACAGGTCGGCGTCGCGCGCCTCTTGCAGGGTGGCGGCAAACGCTTCGACCAGCGTGTGTGGCAGATCACGGATGAAGCCCACGGTATCCGACAGTGACACGCTGCAGCCGACCTCGCCCAGGTAGAGCTGGCGGGTGGTGGTGTCGAGCGTGGCGAACAGTTGGTCGGCCGCATAGGCGCGCGCCTTGACCAGCGCGTTGAACAGCGTGGACTTGCCGGCGTTGGTGTAGCCCACCAGCGAAACATTGAACGCGCCGCGCCGCTCACGCAGGCGCCGCTGCGTGCGGCGCTGGCGCTTGACGCGCTCGAGCCGCTCGCGCGTGCGGGCGATGGCCTCGGCGATCATGCGCCGGTCGAGTTCGATCTGCGTCTCGCCGGGGCCGCCGCGCAGCCCGATGCCGCCGCTTTGCCGCTCCAGGTGCGACCAGCGCCGCACGAGCCGCGTCGACAGGTATTGCAGCCGGGCCAGCTCGACCTGCAGCTTGCCCTCGTGGCTGCGCGCGCGCTGGGCGAAGATGTCCAGAATCAACAACACGCGGTCGTTGACCGGCATCTTCAAGTGGCGCTCGAGGTTGCGCTGCTGCGCCGGGCTGAGCGCTTGGTCGAACAGGACTTCACTGGCACCGTGGGCCGCCGCCAGCGCCCCGATCTCGTCCGCTTTGCCGGAGCCGACGTACAGCGCCGCATCGGGCGCGCGCCGGCGGCAGACGACTTTGTCACAAACCCGGTAGCCGGCCGACTCGGCCAACTGGGCCAGCTCGTCGAGAGTGGCGTCGAACGACGCCTGCCCGATGTCGACGCCAACCAGGATGACGCCCGGGGCCGCGTTCGATGGGGTGACCGGCGGGGCGCTCGTCACGACGCCGAAGACGCCTCAGCGGGCTGCCCCACCGTGAATTGCACCGGGCGACCCGGCACGATGGTGGAGATGGCGTGCTTGTACACCATCTGCGTGACGGTGTTGCGCAGCAGCACCACGTACTGGTCGAAGGATTCGATCTGTCCCTGCAACTTGATGCCGTTGACCAGGTAGATCGACACCGGCACGTGCTCGCGCCGCAGTTGGTTCAGAAACGGGTCCTGCAGGAGTTGGCCTTTGTTGTTGCTCACGATATCTTCCGTGTTCCGTTCAAGGAAAAAATGGGGGACGCCGAAGTTACCACAAAAGCGCCCAGCCCGCCGTGCGCCTGGGATCGGCGCGTCAGCGGTAGGGATTGTCCTGCGTCTTGAACTCGATGCGCAACGGTGTACCGACGAGGTCGAACGCCTTGCGAAAGCGCGCCTCCAGGTAGCGCCGATAGGCATCGCCCACGTGTTCGAGCGAGTTGCCGTGGATGACGATGACCGGCGGGTTTTGCCCCCCCTGATGCGCGTAGCGCAGCTTGGGCCGAAACATTCCACTCTTGGGCGGCGCCTGAAACGCCACCGCTTCCTGCAGCAGCCGGGTCAGCACTGGGGTTGGCATCTTGACCATCGCCGACTCGTAGGCGCGCGCGATCGACTTCCACAGCGCCTGGATGCCCTGCCGCTTGCGCGCCGAGATCGTGTGCAGCGGAGCAAACTTCAGAAACGCGAGCCTCGCCTCGATCGAGCGCTGCAGCAGCTGGCGCTGGTAGTCATCCACCGCGTCCCACTTGTTGACTGCCAGCACCACGGAGCGACCGCTGTCCAGGATATAGCCGGCGATGTGGGCGTCTTGCTCCGTGACGCCCTGCGTGGCGTCGAGCAGCAGCAGCACGACGTGCGCGTTTTCGATCGCCTGCAGTGTCTTGACGACGGAAAACTTCTCGACTGCCTCGAATACGCGCCCCTTGCGACGCAGACCGGCCGTGTCGATGAGCTCGAAGCGGTGCCCGTCGCGCTCGAACGGAACACGGATCGCGTCACGCGTGGTCCCCGGCAAATCGAACGCGACCAAGCGCTCTTCGCCGAGCCAAGCGTTGATGAGCGTGGATTTGCCCACGTTTGGGCGGCCCGCGACCGCCAGCCGAATGACCGCATCCTGCTCGGCGGGGGGCAGCGCCTCCTGTGTCTCGTCGGGCCAATGCAGCCGGTCGAGTGCGGCCTCGATCATCGAACGCACGCCCTGCCCGTGCGCTGCCGACACCGGGATCACCTCGCCCAAGCCCAGTTCGTAGAACTCGGCCAGTTGCGCGCCTTCGCGCATGCCCTCGGCCTTGTTGGCCACCAGCAAGCAGGGCTTAGCCAGCCGACGCAAATAGTCCGCGATATCGTGATCCTGCGCACTCAGACCGGCGCGCGCATCGACGACGAAGATGACCACGTCGGCCTCCGCCACCGCCTGCCGGGTTTGCTTGGCCATCTCGCGGTAGATGCCGCTTTCCGCGTCGGGCTCGAAGCCACCGGTGTCGATGACGATGAATTCGCGCCGCCCCAGCCGCGCATTGCCGTAATGCCGGTCGCGCGTGAGGCCCGGCATGTCGGCCACGATCGCGTCGCGGCTCTTGGTAATGCGGTTGAACAGCGTGGACTTGCCCACGTTGGGCCGTCCGACGAGGGCGACGACGGGCTTGAATCCGGTCATTCGGGACGCCACGCAAAAACCCCGCCGTTGCGGGTGACGGCCACCAAGGTGTTGCCCACGAGCACCGGCCCCTCGACGATGGCCGACCCATCGGTCGGCAGGCGGTTGAGGAAGGAACCGTCCGCGCGCGACAGCAGGTGCACGAAGCCCTGCGCGTCACCCACCGCCAGCGAACGCCCGAGCGCCAGCGGCGCCGACACCCCCCGGTGCAGCAGCCGCTCGTTGGCCCACACGCGCGCGCCGTCGCTGCGGCGCAGCGCCATCACGCGCCCGTTGGCCTCGACGGCGTAGACACGCTCGGCGTCGGCTTGCACGCCGGTGGCGCCGTCGGCCGGCTGGGTCCACAGCGTGCGCCCGCTGGCAGCATCCACACAGCCGACGGCGGACTGAAAGGCCCGCACGCACAGCACGTCGCCGTCGCGTCCCACACGGCCCACCAGATCGACCAGCCGTTCGATCTCGTTGGCGCCGCGCGAGCGGCCCACGGGAGCCTCCCAGCGCACGCGCCCATCGTCGGGATCGAGCCCCACCAAGCGGCCACCGATGCCCACGACCAGCGTGTTGCCGACGGCGCCGATCACCCCCGCTTGCTGCAGCACCAGGGGCTCGGTGCCGCGTGGCGCCTGCGACCACAAGCGCGCGCCCGACTGCGCGTCAAAGGCGGCGACGGAACGGTCACCGCCGAGCACGAACACCCGCTCTCCCGCCACGAACGGCGGTGTGAAGGTTCGCGACGGCAGGCGCTGGCGCCATGCCACGCCCCGTTCGGTGAGCACGACGAGGTCATTGGCGCGCGTCACCAGCGCCACGCGGCGCCCGTCGAAGCCGACGCCCGCGCCCATCGGCGCGCCGGCTTCGGCACGCCAGCGCACGCGCCCGGTCTCGCCCTCGAGCACCGTGACCGTACCGGCGGCATTGGCCAGCGCCACCGCACCCCCGTGCACGGCGGGCACCAGCAGGGGATCGACGGGGCCGATCGCCTGCGTCCAGACTTGCCGCGCGGGCACCAGCGCGACGACAGGCTCCAGCGGGGTGGGTTGCGGCTTGCGCGAGCCCGAGGCGCACCCGGCCACGGTCAGCGCCAGCAGCACCCCGGTCAGCCCCAACGCGAGGCGGCGCGTGGGGGCGAAAAATGGGCGGTCAAAGAAGTTCACGGCTTGGCCTCCGGTTCGGCGGTCGGATCGACACCCAGTGCGTTGAGCTTGGCCTCGACGATGGCCCGGTAGCCGAGCGCGCCGTCCATGCCGCGCCACGCCTCCAGGTACGCACTGCGCGCAGCATCGGTCTGCCCCTGTCGCTGCAGCAGGTCCCCACGCCGGTCGGCCCACCAGGGACGCATCGCCTCGGGCACGCGAGCGTCGAGCACCCGCTGCGCCGACTCCAGGTTGCCCGCGTCGATCTCCAGCCCCGCGA
This sequence comes from uncultured Tepidimonas sp., assembly GCF_938045175.1. Classification (NCBI taxonomy): domain Bacteria; kingdom Pseudomonadati; phylum Pseudomonadota; class Betaproteobacteria; order Burkholderiales; genus Tepidimonas; species uncultured Tepidimonas sp. The sequence goes on along the minus strand of NZ_CALIND010000181.1, from coordinate 3,281 downwards.
GATGCAGGCGCGCCACGGCGACCAGCGCCTCGTCGCGCCCGCGGTCGATGACGAACTGCAGCGCGGCGCGGGCGTCGTTGGCCTGATCGGCTTCGGCCAGCACGCGCGCCGCGAGCAACGCCCCGTGCTGGGCCTGGGTGGTGCGGGGCACCTGCGCCTGCAAATCGGCCCAGGCGCGGCGCACGCGCTCGATGTCGGCCGCTCGCGCCGCTTGCTCCAACTCATCGAACAACCCCGCCGCCTGCACCGCTTGGCGCTGCTGCCAAAACTGCCAGCCGTGGTAGGCAGCATAACTACCCAGCACGACGATCAGCAGCCAGGTGATCGCGTTGCCATACCGGGCCCAGAACGCCTTGAGTTGCGCGATCTGTTCCTGTTCTTCGAGGTCGTAATGCGACGCCATGCGTGAGCCGTAGAAAAATGAATGTAGCGAGGATTGTAGAGGGCGCGCTCAGGCCGCCGTGCGCGGGGTGCTCGGGGCACGCAGCTCGGACGCCCAATCGGCCACGCGCGCCAACGGCCGCGTGGTCTGGGCGCCCACGGTGCCGTCGGCACCGGCCCGCAAGGGCTTGATCGCCACCTGCCCCGCCGCGAGTTCGTCGCCCCCGAAGATGAGCGCGAAGCGCGCCCCACTGGCGTCGGCTTTTTTGAACTGCGACTTCATGCTCCCCAGCCCGTCCGGGCCGCTCGCGTGCATGAGCACGGACACGCCCGCGGCACGCAAAACGCGCAGCACGGGCATGACCTGCGGCCATGCGGCTGCGTCGGGCACGATGGCGTAGGCGTCCGGCACCGGCACCGACGGCAGGCGCTGCTGGGTTTTGAGCAGCTCCAAGACCCGTTCGACGCCCATGGCCCAGCCCACGCCGGGTGCGGACTTGCCGCCCACCTCGGCCGTCAGCCCGTCGTAGCGCCCGCCGGCGCAGACCGTGCCCTGCGCGCCCAGGGACTGGGTGACGAACTCGAACACCGTGTGGTGGTAGTAGTCCAACCCGCGTACCAGGCGTGGATTGACGCGATAGGCGATGCCCATGGCGTCGAGCAAGCGGCGCACGGTATCGAAATGCGCGAGCGACCCGGAGCCGAGGTGATCGAGCAGGCGCGGCGCGGCCTCCACCAGCGCCTGCATGGCGGGGTTTTTGGTGTCCAGAATGCGCAGCGGGTTGGTGTAGAGGCGTCGCTGGGCATCGGCGTCGAGCTGGTCCCGATGCTGCTCGAAATACGTGATGAGCGCCTGCCGGTGCGCCTGCCGCTCGGGCGGCTGGCCCAGCGTGTTGATCTCGAGCGTCACGTCCTGCAGCCCCAGTTCGCGCCACAGGTCGGCGGCCATGGCGATCAGCTCGGCATCGGCCTCCGGGCCGGCCAGCCCCAGCGCCTCGACGCCGATCTGATGAAACTGGCGGTAACGGCCACGCTGGGGTCGTTCATGCCGAAACATCGGCCCCATGTAGTACAGGCGCTTGGGGCCGTCGTACAGCAGCGAATGCTCCACCACCGCGCGCACCACACCGGCCGTGCCCTCGGGGCGCAGCGCAAGCTGCTCGCCGTTGAGCCGGTCCTCGAAAGCGTACATCTCTTTTTCGACGATGTCGGTGACTTCTCCCAGGCCGCGCACGAACAGCGCCAGCGGCTCGACGATGGGGGTACGGATGTTGCGGTAGCCATAGCGCGCGAACCATTCGCGCACGCGCGCCTCCAGCCACTCCCAGTGCGCGGAGTCGGGCGCAACGATGTCGTTCATGCCTTTGACGGCGGTGATTTTGTCGGTCATATCGATTCACAACGGCGCCGCTGCCACCAACGCAGCGGCGATCGGAAGAAAAACGGGGAAGGTCCTGCCAGCAGGCCCCACGCTCAGCCCGCCCCGCTCCCGAAACGGCGGGCAACGTAGTCTTCGACGATTTGGCGAAACTCCTCGGCGATGCGCTCACCGCGCAGCGTGGCGACCTTTTGACCATCGACGTACACCGGTGCTGCGGGGGCCTCACCGGTACCTGGCAAGCTGATACCGATGTCGGCATGCTTGCTCTCACCCGGCCCGTTGACGATGCAGCCCATGACGGCGAGCCTGAGGTTTTCCACACCGGGGTAGCGGCTGCGCCAGATCGGCATGGCCGCGCGCAGGTGGTCGTCGATCTGCTTGGCCAGTTCCTGAAACACCGTGCTCGTGGTGCGCCCGCACCCGGGACACGCGGTCACGCTGGGCACGAAGGCGCGCAACCCCAGCGCCTGCAGGATCTCGAGCGCCACCACCACCTCCTGCGTGCGCGGCTCGCCCGGCTGTGGCGTGAGGCTGACGCGAATCGTGTCGCCAATGCCCTGCTGCAGCAGCACCGCCAACGCCGCTGCCGAGGCGACCGTGCCCTTGGTGCCCATGCCGGCCTCGGTCAGCCCCAGGTGCAAGGGGTAGTCGCAGCGCCGCGCCAGTTCCTGGTACACGGCAATCAGATCCTGCGCGTTGCTAACCTTGCACGACAGCACGATATTTTCCGGTGCCATGCCGATCTCGATGGCACGCTCAGCCGAGGCCAGCGCGGAGGTGATGAGTGCTTCGTACATCACCTGGCGCGCATCCCAGGGCTGGGGCCGGCGGGCGTTGTCATCCATCAGCTGGCCGAGCAGTTCCGGGTCGAGACTGCCCCAGTTGACGCCAATGCGGATCGGCCGCCCCCACCGCAGCGCGGCTTCGACCATCTGCGCAAATTGACGGTCTTTCTTTTCGCCGCGGCCGACGTTGCCGGGGTTGATGCGGTACTTGGACAGCGCCTGCGCCATGGCCGGGTATTCGGCCAACAAGCGGTGCCCGTTGAAGTGGAAGTCGCCGATCAGTGGCACCGACACGCCCATGCGGTCGAGCTGCTCGCGGATATGCGGCACGGCGCGCGCGGCCTCGTCGTTGTTGACCGTGATGCGCACCAACTCGGATCCCGCCTGCGCCAGCTCCTTGACCTGGATCGCGGTAGCGATCACGTCGGCGGTGTCGGTGTTGGTCATGGACTGCACGCGGATCGGCGCACTGCCACCGACCGTGACGCGGTGGTCACCCCAGGCGACGACGCCCTGGCGTGTGCGCCGCGGCGCTGGCGCGCCCAACGGGATCGGCCGCTCAGTGTTGACAGTGGGTACGCCCGCGGCACGCGGGGGTTCGATGGCGGTCATGGGCGGTCAGGTTCGCGACGGCCACCCTCGTGCGCTGGCCCAAGGCCCCGTACTGATCGATGCCACGACGACGGGGAACGACGATCCCGTGTCGCTGAAGCGCGGCCGGATTCCCGGCGGGG
>NZ_CALIND010000180.1:0-6288 GCF_938045175.1 uncultured Tepidimonas sp. | reverse complement strand
GCCGGTCACCCGATGGCCCGCCTCGCGCGCCAGCGCCGCCAGCCCGCCCATGAAGGTGCCACCAATACCCAAAATGTGGATGTGCATCCCGGCATTATCGCGGCCGCGCCTGGGGTCTCGCGCCGATGGCGGACAATGCGGGCATGGATGACGACGTGCAGCGGGAATGGGCGGCGGTCGCTGCCGCCTTGATGGTGGACGAGGGGCTGGAGGCGCGCCGGGCGCTGCAGCGCGCACAGACCCAGTTGCGCCTGCCCGCCCGTACGCCGCCGCCCGGGCCAGCACTGATCGATGCCGCCGTGCGCGAGCATTTGGCGATCTTTCACGCCGACACGCAGCCCGCCGAGTTGCGCGCCTTGCGCGAGACGGCGCTCGCCTGGATGGAGCGGCTGGCGGCGTTCGAGCCCTTGCTGGGGGGTGCGGTCTGGCACGGCACGGCAACGCGCCTGTCTGACATTCACCTGCAGCTCTTCAGCGACGACCCGAAGGCGGTGGAGATCGCACTCATCAACGCGGGGCTGGATTACGACGCGCGCTGCGCGCCGGGTTTGCAAGGCAAGGAGACGAGTGTGCTGAGCCTGACCGTGCGCTGCGATGGACTGGGCGAGGCGGTCGGCCTGCACCTGTGGGTCAACGATGCGCAGGCCCAGCGCGGCGCGCGCCTGCCCGACGCGCTGGGGCGGGTACCGCGCGGCACGCGTGCCGAACTGCGAAACTTGCTCGCGGCGGCCGAATCCGACGCGGCGAAAGGATGCGAGACATGCAACGACGGACCGTGACGATCGCCGCCGTGGCGGCCGCGGCGGCGGCCGCTGGCGGCGCGCTGTCGTGGTGGCGGCTGGCGCCGACCGATCCCGCCGCCGGGGCCGAGCAGGCGTTTTGGGCGCTGCGCTGGGACGCGCCCGACGGCGGCGAGATCCAAGCGCAGGCCTTTCGCGGCCGGGCGCTGCTGGTCAATTTCTGGGGCACCTGGTGCCCGCCGTGTGTCGAGGAACTGCCGTTACTGGAGCGCTTCTACCGCGAGCGGCAGGCCCAGGGCTGGCAGGTGCTGGCGCTGGCGATCGATCAGCCGAGTGCGGTGCGCCAGTTTCTGCAGCGCCAGCCGTTGTCGTTCCCCATCGGGCTGGCGGGCTTGGGTGGCACGGAACTCGCGCGGTCGTTGGGCAACACCACAGGGGCGCTGCCGTTTACCGTGGTGCTCGATCGCAGCGGCCGGGTGGTGCAGCGCAAGCTGGGGCAGGTCAAGCCGTCGGATTTGCAGGCCTGGGCCGACGCGATTCAATGAGCGCCGGGTCACGCCGCTGCCGGGCGTGACGGCTCGGCGGATCGCTGCTGCAGCCAGTCCTGCAGCGCGTCGGCGGGCATCGGGCGCGCGTACAAAAAGCCTTGGCAGTGGTCGCAATCCAAATCGAGCAGCGCCTGCACCTGCTCGGGCCGCTCCACGCCCTCGGCCACGGTTTCCATCGACAGGGCATGACCCATTTGCACGATGGCGGCCACGATCGCCGCATCGGTCGGGTTTTCTGGCACCGCTGTGATGAAGCTGCGGTCGATCTTGAGCCGATGCAGCGGAAAGCGTCGCAAATACACCAAGCTGGAGAAACCGGTGCCGAAGTCGTCCAGTGCCAGGGTCACCCCCAGGTCGGCGAGCGCCTGCAGCTTGGCCAGCGCCTCGTCGGTGTCACGGATCAGAATAGACTCGGTCAGTTCCAACTCCAGCCACTGCGCTGGCAAGCCGTGCCGCTGCAGGGCATCGGCCACGTCCTGTACAAAGTCGGCCTGCTGAAACTGCAACGCCGACACGTTGACGGCCACTTGCAGTGGGCGGCCTTGTGCCGCCCATTGGGCGGCCTGCGCGATGGCGCTGTCCAGCACCCATTGCCCCAGCAAGGCGATCAGCCCCGTTTCCTCGGCGACGGCGATGAAGGTGCCCGGCATCACCAACCCCTCGCCCGGGCGCTGCCAGCGCAGCAGGGCCTCGCAGCCCGTGGCCCGGCCGGTGCGCAGCTCTACCCGGGGCTGGTAGTGCAGCATAAACTCGCCGCGTTCCAGGCCCTGCCGCATCGCGTGGTCCATCTGGATGCGTGCGAGCAGGTCGGCATTCATGTCGGCTTGGTAGAAGCGATAGTGCCCTTTGCCGCGCTCCTTGACCTGGTACATCGCGGTGTCGGCGTGCTGGATCAGCTCATCCAGGGTCGCGCCATCGTCGGGATACATCGCGATGCCGATGCTGCACGAGAGTGTGAACTGCATTTCCTCGATCGAGACCGGCTGCTCGATCGCCTCGATGATGCGTCGTGCGGTGATCTCCGCGGCACGGCGGTCGGCGTCGTGCAGGTGGATGACGAACTCGTCGCCACCCAGGCGCGCCAGCGTGTCGGTCTGGCGCAGACAGCGCTGCAGGCGCGCGGCCACCTCGACCAACACGCGGTCACCAAACAGGTGCCCGAGCGAGTCGTTGATGCTCTTGAAGCGGTCCAAATCGAGGAACAGCAGCGCAAAGCCGCGGCCATGGCGCTGTGCCAGCCGCACGGCGTGCCCGACGCGCTCACCCAACATCAGGCGGTTGGGCAGGCCCGTCAGCGGGTCGGTGTAGGCCAGTTGTTCGATGCGGCGTTGGGCCTCGAGTTTTTCCGACAAATCCTTGGCAAACAACACCGTGTGCAAGGGCTGGCCTTGGCCGTCGCGCAGCAGCACCCACGACGCCAGCAACGCCACGCCGGGTGCCTCACGCCGGCGCAGCCAAAGCTCGCCTTCCCAATAGCCCTTGGCTTGCAGCGCGGTGTCTACCTCCTGCAGCCAGTCCGGCCGCCCAGGGGCGTATAGCAGGGCCTCCACCGAATCGCCCTGTGGGTCTGCCGCATCCAGCCCCGCCAGCCGCAGGGCGGCGGGATTGCAGGCGACGATGCGGTGCCGCGGGTCGGTCAGGACGATCGGGTCGAGGCTGGCTTCGAACAGCTTGGCCGCCAAGCGCAGTTTGGCGTCGGTGGCGGCGCGTTCGGTCACGTCGCGGTGGGTGTAGACGCGCCCGATCGGGCGGCCGCGCGCCAGTTGCGGGCGTGAGGCCCGATCGAGGATGCGGCCGTTGCGCAGCACGATGACATCGTGCGCCTCGAGCAGCGGGGCGCGTTGCAGCTCGCCGAGCCGGCTCTGAAAACCCGTCGGATCGGACACGCTGCTGGCCAGATGGGCCCAGATCGCGGCGTCGTCCTGGTGTGTGAGCAGCTCGTCCGGCAGCCCCCACAGTGCGGCAAACGGGCGGTTGAACGCGCGGATGTGGCCTTGCAGGTCGCACACCAGAATGCCGTCCGAGGTGGACTCCAGCGCCGCGCGCAGCTCGGTCAGCAATGCTTCGAGCTGCTGACAGGTTTGCTGCCATTCACGGCAGTCCTGCATCGCCACCAGCACCACCGTCTCGCCGCCGTCGGGCGTCACGGGGGTGATGCGCCGCTGCACGCGCACCAGCGAGCCGTCGGCCCGGCGCACCGTGGCTTCGGACTCTAGCGTCTGCACGATGCCGGCTTGCCACTCCTGCCAGTACACATGGTCCTGCGGGTCGGCGATCCAGTCCTGCACCGGGCTGCCCAGCAGCGTCTCGCGCGGCACGCCCAGCAGCCGCGCGGCCGACGCGTTGACCGTCAGCACGCGCAGCGTGCGCGGGTCGATCACCCATACCGCCTCCAGCAGCCCCTCGATGATCGGTGCCCAGTGCACATAACTCATGCCGCGGCCTCCCGGGCCTCGCCCTCGGGTCGAAGCGCGCGCTCGAAAAAATAGCAGTACCGGGGTCGCGGCTCCAAATAGTCGAGCGCGGCGCACGGCAGCTGATCAGGGCGCAGACTGCGTTGGATGGATAGGTCTGGCGTGTCTTGCAGGTCGAGCAGCAGCGCTTCGCTGCGCGGCGTGCGTGGATCGTGCACCAGTACCCGCGGCTTGAGCGGGCGAGCCGCGTTGACCGCCTGCACTTGCGCAAAGCGCCCGTCGCTGAGTTGCACGATCGAGCCTGGCGGATAAACGCCGACCATGCGGATGAAGGCGCTCAAGGTCTTGGCATCGAAGCGCGACTTTTGCATGGCAAACAGCCGTGACAGCGCCTCGTGCGGCGTCAGGGCTCGCGCCGGGTTGAGGGGGTTGCACATCCCGTCGTAGCGGTTGATGAGCGCCAGAATGTGGGCCGCAAGGGACATCTCCGCACCGCTGCAACCCCGGGGAAAGCCGCTGCCGTCGGCCGCCTCGTGGTGCTGCGCGATCGCCTGCACCACGGGGGGCGCCAAGGCCATCGCCTGCGCCAGCGTCACGCCGTGCTCGACGTGCTCCTGGTACACCTTGAGCTGCGTCGCGGTGAAGGCATCGTCTTTGTAGCGCACCAAGTCGGGCAGGCGCACCTTGCCGATGTCGTGCACGAACGCTGCCAGGCCCAGCGCCGTCTGTTCGTCGGCGCTCAGCCCCATCGCGCGGCCGAGCAGCAGCGCCAGCACCGTTACGTTCATCGCGTGCTGCGCGCCGCGGTCGCCCTGCACATCGCCCAGCAGACGGATGGCCGACTCGCCCTGGCCGTCGATGTCGGCCAGCAGCGACCCGACCAGCGTGTGCGCCTCGGCCGCAGCGGCCCGGGGATCGCGCTCCACCGCCTCTTGCAGCGCCCGATAGCGCCGCGCCCCTTCGTGGTATTGGCGCTCGCAGCGCTGCAGCGACCGGCGTTGCTCGGCCAGCGCCTGGGCGCGCGGGTCGGAGGGCGTACGAGGGGTGGAGGCCTCGGCCGCTGGGGTATCCGCGGGGCGCCGATCCGCGCCGGGCAGCGCGGGCGCTTCCAGTGCCTCCAGGTCGCTGCGCGCGGGGTCGATGCGCACCCGGGTCAGGCCCAGCGCCTGGATGGTCTCGATCTGCCGCTGCGACGTCAGCCGAAACTGGTTGCGCGGAAACGGATGCTCCATCCAGCCGAGGTCGAGCAGGACGTAGTGCCCGACCCGCAGATCCGCTACGGGGATCAGGGGTAGCGACGCGTCAGGCATCCTGGGGTCCTCGGGTCAACATGAAGGGATTATCGCAACGAAACCTGGATTCGAGTGCTTTTTGCGGCTTGCGGCACTGTCGGTCGTACTACAGTATGGGTTGGATGCCACTCTATGTACGTTCCATTGCCGATCGATGACATCACCCTGGGCGAGCCGCTGCCGGTCGACGTCTGGGATGGCCACGGCCAGCTGCTGCTGCGCAAGGGGCAGCCGGTTCGCGATGAGCGCCATCGCGAATGGTTACGCCTGCACAACGCACAGGTCAAAAGTGACGAGTTTCGCGACTGGACCTACCGCTATACCGCGGCCATCGACCGCGCGCTGCGTGGCGAGCAGCCGCTGGAGGACATCGCGGCCGTCGCGCGGCCCATGGGCGTGGCGGAGGCGCCCGCGCCCGATCCCGAGCAGCGGCCGATCGAGGAGCACTGGGCCGACGTGCACGAGCAGCTCACCCTGCTGCTGCACCAGGGGCAGGCGGTCCATGACTTTGGCGACCGCTTCTTGCGCATCGAACAGCGCGTGCTGGCGCTGACGCGCTTGCGCATCGACGACAGCCTGTTCGTGCTGGTGCAGATGTTGATGGACCGCCGCCAGGGCTACAGTGCCAGCCATGCCTTGCTGTGTGGTCTGGTGGTGCGGCTGGTGGGGCAGACGTTGGGCTGGGCGGCGCCGCGTCTGCAGGCGCTGCAGCGCGCCGCCATGACCATGAACGTCGGCATGGCGCGGCTGCACGACGATCTGGCGCGGCAGGACACCCCGCTGACGCGCGATCAGCGGCGCGTCGTCTTCGACCATCCGGTGCGTGGCGAGGCGCTGCTGCGCGCCGTGGGCGTGCGCGACGAGGCCTGGCTGGAGCTGGTGCGCGACCACCACGAGCAGCTGGGTGGCGCAGGGTACCCGCTGGGCCGGGTCGTCGTCAGCGACGATGCCCAACTGCTGCGCATGGCCGATGTGTTCGTCGCGCGCATCAGCCCGCGTCTGAGCCGTGCCGGGCTGCCGGCCCCGCGTGCCGTGCGCGACGTCTACCTGGATGCCAGCGGCATGCCCACGCCGCTCGGGTCGGCGTTCGTCAAGGCGCTGGGCCTGTACCTGCCCGGCACGTATGTCGAGCTGGCCAGCGGCGAGATCGCTGTCGTGGCGCGCCGCGGGCGGCGCGCCAACGTGCCCTTGGTGTTTGCCCTGACCACGCGCGACGGCCTGCCGCGCGGCGAGCCGCCGCTGCGCGATACCGCCGACCCGGCCTATGCCGTGCGGCGGGCGGTCGAAGCCGATG
>NZ_CALIND010000179.1:0-3155 GCF_938045175.1 uncultured Tepidimonas sp. | reverse complement strand
CGGGGTGGCGGTGTGGGGCCTGTTGACTGCGCTGGTGCTGGCCCATCGGCCCAACGGCCGCCCGCCCCTGTGGCAGGCGGCACGCACTGCGGGCGGCATGGCACTGGCGGGGGTGCCGATCGTCGCCTTGCTATTCGTGCTGTTTCCGCGTCTGCCCCCGTTGTGGGGCATCCCCAGCGACAGCGCCATCGGCCGCAGCGGGTTGTCAGGCCAGATGCAGGTGGGCGATGTGGCCCAATTGGCGCTTGACGAGCGGGTCGCGCTGCGGGTGGCCTTTCCTGACGGAATCCCGCCGCGCGAGGCGCTGTACTTCCGCGGGCCGGTGCTGCGGGTGTTCGATGGTCGGCGCTGGCGACCCCTGCACGGCCCAGAGGCGGCCAACGACGTGCCCCCCGCCCTGCGGCAACTGGACACGGCGGGCGGCTTTCAGACCACCGGCCCAGGCCTGCGCTACCAAGTGACGATGGAGCCGAGCCTGCGCCCCTGGCTGCTGACGCTGGAAGCCACCCCTGCGCCCCCCCGGATCACTGCGGCCGGCACCGGCCTGGGTGCCGAGTCGCCCCAGGCGACAGCGGACCGACAGTGGTGGCTGTCACGCCCGATCACCGACGTGCTTCGCTACGAAGCGGTGGCCCACCCCGCCCACCGCAGCGGCGCCGAAGCCCCGCGCCTGGCACTGCAAGTGGACCGGGAACTGCCGCCGGGCTACAACCCCCGGACGCTGGCGTGGGCTCAATCGCTGCGGCGCGAGCTGGGCGAGCCCTCCGCCGAGGCCCTGGTCGAAGCCGTGTTGGGCCATCTGCGCACGGGCGGCTACCGCTACACGCTGCAGCCAGGCGTCTACGGCCGCGACACGGCAGACGAATTCTGGTTCGACCAGCGCGCAGGCTTTTGCGAGCACATCGCCTCGGCCTTTGTGATTGCCCTGCGCGCGCTGGACATACCGGCGCGGGTGGTGACCGGCTACCAAGGCGGGGAATACAACCCCATCGACGGGCAGTGGACCGTGCGACACAGCGACGCCCACGCCTGGGCCGAGGTCTGGCTGCCGCAGGCCGGCTGGGTGCGCATCGACCCCACCGCCTATGTCAGTCCCGACCGCACGGTAGCGGGCGAACGGTTGCGCCCACCCCCGGGGCCAATCGCCGCGGTCGTTGGGCGTGTCGATCCCGCCCTGCTGGATCGTATGCGTGCGGTGTGGGATGCGGCCAACCAACGCTGGAACGATTGGATTTTGGACTACGGCCCTGCTCGGCAGCGCGATCTGCTGCGCCGGCTGGGCCTGTCCGCCACAGGCTGGCAGGATGCCGCGCAGCTCCTTGGCATCGCGCTGGCCGCCTTGGCAGCGCTTGGCGTGGCCGCCCTGCTTTGGAGCCGGCCGCGGGTGGACCGCTGGCACCGGCTGCTGGCCCAAGCGGCCCGGCGTTGGGAACGCGCCGGCGTGCCCCGCCCGCGCCCCCTCACCCCCGCGCGGCTGCGCGCCGCCATCGCGCAGCGGCTGGGGGACGACCCCGACCGGGTGTACCCAGCCTGGGCCGAGTGGCTCGCGGCGCTCGAGGCGTCGCGCTACGATCCCACCTGGTCTCGCTCCAGCGACTCGACGATGCCGACACGCACCCCCTTGGCCCGCCGCCTGCGCAGTCTGCCCCCACCCCCCGCGCCTGCCGACGCGCGACGGCGCCAGCTGTTGGGCGCCGTGTCGGTGCTGGCTTTGGGCGCTTTGCTGAGCCTGCCCCTGGCACCCGCTTGGGCGCGCGGCAAAGCAGAGCCCGCGCAGCGCGTGGCAGTGGCCTCGTATGCCGAGCGCGCGGACGCCCGCGCCCTGGCCGACGCCATCGACGCCGCCGAGGCGTGGGACGACGGCTGGGCGCGCCGCTGGATCGCCCAGGCGCGGCACGACGCACGCGCCGCGCAGCAGGTGCTGCCGCCCCCACCCGCGGCATTCAAGGATTGGGCGGCCTACCGCGCCCGGTTCGTCGAGCCGCGGCGCATCGCAGCGGGCGTTCGCTTTTGGGATGCGCACCATGCGGCGCTGGCGCGTGCACAAGCCGAATACGGCGTGCCAGCATGGCTGATCGTTGGCATCATCGGGGTGGAAACCCTCTACGGCCAACACCTGGGTCGCCACCGCACGCTGGATGTGCTGACCACGCTGGCGCTGGACTTCCCCGCCCAACACCCGCGCGCTGCCGCCCGGCAGGCGTACTTTCAAGCGGAGCTGCGCGCCTTTTTGCGGCTGGCCCGGTTGTCTGGCTCCGCGCCCGACGTCTGGCGCAGCAGTTACGCTGGCGCACTGGGATTGCCACAGTTCATGCCCAGCAGTTGGCTGGCCCATGCGGTGGACTTCGACGGCGATGGCCGAATCGACCTGTCCGCAAGCGCAGCGGACGCCATCGGCTCGGTTGCCCAGTTTTTGCGGGCGCACGGCTGGCAGCGCGATCTGCCCGCGCGCTACGGCGTGACCCCGCCGCCCCCCGGCGAGGCCCTGACCACTTTGCTGATGCCGGACATCCGGCCCACTTTCACGCTGGACGAGCTACGCGCGCTCGGTGCCCAGCCGGACTCCGAAGCGCAAGGCCACCCGGGCCTGCTGGCCCTGGTGGAGCTGCAAAATGGCGATCCGGCCAATGGCGGTGCGCCGCCCACCTATGTGCTGGGCACCGAAAATTTCTTCGCCCTCACCCGCTACAACCAAAGCAGCTATTACGCGATGGCGGTGCTGGATCTGGGTCTGGCCGTCGAGCGCGCGCGGCAAGCGCGCTGAAGCCCTGTGGCCTTGCGCACCGCCGAGCGCAAGAAAGCAACGACACCCTATCGGGCAGGGAGCATTGGGCCGACACCGACAACGAAAAACGTCTGGCTGATCCGCGTGTCACGCCATCGTCATAGACCAAAGATAATGTGATGGGATTATGGAGCGATAGGTCATGAACGCATTGAATATGCTCATTTTGCCGCGCGCATACGCTTCCTCATCATCCGATCCACACAGCGTGCGCAGCCTGTTGCAAACAGATTCATTGCGCATGCACCTACAGCCCATCATCGACTTGGCTGCCTGTCGGATCATCGGGCATGAAGCGCTGGTGCGCACGCCAGCCGAGTGTACCTGGCATACACCCGACGCCTTGTTCGCAGCCGCCCGCCACGAAGGC
>NZ_CALIND010000178.1:0-19026 GCF_938045175.1 uncultured Tepidimonas sp. | reverse complement strand
GAGCGGTCGAACGCCACCTTCTCGATGCCGGCCGCCTTGGCCTTCTCGGCAATGCGCTTGCCGATCAGGGCCGCCGCCGCGGTGTTGCCGCCCTTGCCGGCACCGCCGAGCTGGGCACGGACTTCGGGCTCCAGCGTGGAGGCCGACGCCAGCACGCGCGCGCCATCGCCCGAGATGATGTTGGCGTAGATGTGCAGGTTGGTGCGGTGCACCGCCAGGCGCACGGCGCCCTGCTGGGCGATGCGGATGCGGGTCTGCCGCGCGCGACGCAAACGCTGTTCTTTCTTGGTCAACATGTTCGCAGTCCTTACTTCTTCTTGGTCTCTTTGATGACGACCTTCTCATCCGCGTAACGGATGCCCTTACCCTTGTAAGGCTCGGGGGGACGCACCGCACGGACTTCGGCAGCCACCTGACCCACGCGCTGGCGATCGGCACCCTTGATGAGGATTTCGGTCGGCGTCGGCGTCTCGGCCTTGATGCCGGCCGGCATCTCGATTTCGACCGGGTGCGAGTAGCCCACGTTGATGTTGAGTTTGTTGCCCTGGGCCGCGGCCTTGTAACCCACCCCCACCAGCGTCAACTTGCGCTCGAAGCCCTTGCTGACCCCGATGACCATGTTGTTGACGAGCTGGCGCACCGTGCCGCTGAGGGCATCGGATTCGCGCGTCGCATCCGCCGGCGCAAACGTGAGTTTGCCGGCGTCTTGCTTGACGGTGACGCGCGGGTTCAACGGCAGGCTCAGCGTGCCGAGCGCACCCTTGACAGAAATGCTGTCCTGACCAATGGCCACCTCGACGCCCTGCGGAATGGCGATGGCGGCTTTCGCTACACGAGACATCTTCGTTGCTCCTTCCTGCCTCGCATCAGGCGACGACGCACAAGACTTCGCCGCCGACACCGGCCGCGCGCGCCTTGCGATCGGTCATGACGCCCTTGGGTGTGGTGACGATGGCCACACCCAACCCGTTCATGACCTGGGGAATCGACTTGGCACCGCGGTACACGCGCAGCCCGGGGCGGCTGACGCGCTCGATGCGCTCGATGACGGGACGGCCCGCGTAGTACTTGAGGGCAATCTCGAGTTCTTTCTTGCCGCCCTCTTCCTTGACCTGGAAGCCGTCGATGTAACCCTCGTCCTTCAACACTTGGGCGATGGCGGTCTTCAGCTTCGAAGCCGGCATCGTCACGACGGCCTTGTCCACCATCTGCGCGTTGCGGATGCGGGTCAGCATGTCGGCGATCGGATCACTCATGCTCATTTGGGGTTCTCCTTCGCGCCTTACCAGCTGGCCTTGGTCACACCGGGGATCTCACCGGCGAAGGCCAGCTCGCGAATCTTGGTGCGGGCCAGACCGAATTGCTTGAACGTGCCACGCGGGCGACCGGTGATTTCGCAGCGGTTGCGCTGGCGGGTCGGGTTCGCGTTGCGGGGCAGCTTCTGCAGCGCGGCACGGGCCGCGTCACGCTCCTCGTCCGAACGCTTGGCGTCCTTGGCGATAGCCTTCAACTCATTGTATTTGTTGGCGAACTTGGCGACCAGCCGGTCGCGCTTGAGTTCACGCTGGAGCAAAGCTTGCTTAGCCACGGGCCACCTCAGTTCTTGAACGGAAAACGGAAACCGGCGAGCAGCGCCTTGCACTCTTCGTCGGTCTTGGCCGTCGTCGTGATGCTGATGTTCAGCCCACGCACCGCATCGACCTTGTCGTACTCGATCTCGGGGAAGATGATCTGCTCTTTGACGCCGATGTTGTAGTTGCCACGGCCATCGAACGCCCGGCCCGAGATGCCGCGGAAGTCACGCACGCGCGGCAGCGCGATGGTGACGAAGCGATCGAGAAACTCGTACATGCGCGCACCGCGCAGCGTGACCATGCAACCGATGGGCTGACCCTCGCGGATCTTGAAGCCCGCGATGGCTTTGCGCGCCCGGGTGACGACGGGCTTTTGGCCCGCGATCTTGGTCAGGTCGGCGACGGCGTTTTCCAGCACTTTCTTGTCGGCCACGGCCTCGCCCACACCCATGTTGAGCGTGATCTTGGTGATGCGCGGCACCTCCATGACGGACTGGTAGCCAAACTGCGCCTTGAGCGCCGGCGCGATCTTGTCGCGATAGAGTTGTTGGAAACGTGCCATGGTCATGCCACCTTGATTTCTTCGCCGCTGGACTTGTAGACGCGCACCTTTTTGCCGTCGGCCAGCACCTTCACACCCACGCGGTCGGCCTTGCCGGTGGCCGGGTTGAAGATCGCGACGTTGGACTGGTGGATCGGCATGGTCTTCTCGACGATGCCACCCGACACGCCCTTGAGCGGGTTGGGGCGCACGTGCTTCTTGACCACGTTGACACCCTCGACGACCACGCGCTCCTCGTCGGCACGGCGCAGCACGCGGCCACGCTTGCCTTTGTCGCGCCCCGCAATGACGATGACTTCGTCGCCTGTACGGATCTTGTTCATGACGGTTCCTCAGAGAACTTCGGGCGCCAGGGACACGATCTTCATGAAGCGCTCGGTGCGCAGCTCGCGCGTGACCGGGCCGAAGATGCGGGTGCCGATCGGCTCCAGCTTGTTGTTGAGCAGAACGGCGGCGTTGCCGTCGAACTTGATGAGCGCGCCATCGGGCCGGCGGATACCCTTGGCCGTGCGCACCACGACCGCGTTGTAGACCTCGCCCTTCTTGACGCGGCCACGCGGCGCGGCTTCCTTGATGCTGACCTTGATGATGTCGCCCACGCTGGCGTAGCGGCGCTTGGAGCCGCCGAGCACCTTGATGCACATCACGGATTTGGCACCCGTGTTGTCAGCAACATCGAGTCGAGTTTGCGTTTGGATCATGATGAAAGTCCCAACTTGAATCCTTCGGCCACCGCGGCCGAAGCGATCAGTCTTGGGCCCGTCGTTGCGAGGGGAGGGATTGACACCAGAGGCTCAACAGCGGCGCACAATGGTGCACCTGGCTTGCTTGGCAACCCCGCCGCCCTGCTTCGGTGGGCAGATGGTCTTCACCCAACTGGGCGAAGCTGTGTATTGTTGCAGGCTTTCCGTCGCGTGTCAACACCCCCGGCGAGGCCGCCATCACCCCACCCCCGCCACCACACTTTGCCCCACAATGGTGGCATGAACGCACCTGCCCTCGACGTCACAACCCCCTCCTCCTCCCCCCTGATCGGCCAGCGCATCGCCTTCATTGGCGGCGGTAACATGGCCAGTGCGATCGTGGGCGCGCTGCTACAGGCCGGCTGCCACGCGACCGACATCACCGTCGTGGATCCAGGAGAGGACGCGCGCGCTCGGCTGCAAGAGCGATTTGGCGTGCCCACCCTGGCGGCGGCCGATGCGCGGCTGGGTGGCAGCCGGCTCGTGGTTTGGGCGATCAAGCCGCAGACGTTTCGCGAAGCCGCCCGTGCGGCAGCCCCGTTTCTGGATGGAGCGCTGCACGTGAGCGTGGCGGCGGGCATCCGTTGCACCAGCATGCAAGCGTGGCTGGACAGCGAGCGCATCGTGCGCACCATGCCCAACACGGCGGCACTGGTGGGGCTGGGCATGACAGGCGTGTACGCGCTGCCGGGCGTGACGACCGAAGACCGCGCACTGGCCGAAGCGCTGCTCGCGGGCACGGGCCGCTGGGTCTGGGTGGATGAAGAAGCGGCGCTGGACGCGGTGACGGCGCTGTCGGGCTCCGGCCCCGCGTATGTGTTTTATTTTCTGGAGGCCATGCGGGAGTCGGGCGCCGCGATGGGGCTCCCCCCCGCCGTGGCGCTGGAGTTGGCCATCGGTACCTTCATCGGCGCCGCGCAACTGGCGCGGCAAGCGGGCGAACCACCCGAGGTGCTGCGCGAGCGCGTCACCTCCAAAGGCGGCACGACGGCCGCGGCCCTGGCGGTATTGGAGGAAGCGGGTGTCAAGCGCGCTTTTGGCGCCGCGATGCAGGCGGCGTGGCGGCGCGCACAGGAGCTGGGCGACGCCTACGGCGCTTGAGCGAGCCGCGCGGCGATCAGCGCAGCGCCAACGGCAACACCACCCCCGCAAACAGCGTGGCGCCCAGCCAGTGGTTGAGGCGAAAGGCCCGGAAGCACCCCTCGCGGCTGCGGTCGCGAATCAGCCAGGCGTGCCACACCACCTGCGCCGCCGCGACGGCCAGCGCCAGCGCCAACCACGGGCCGCCTGCCAGCGGCCAGACCAACGCCCCCCACAGCACCAGGTGCAGGGCGTAAAACGCGAGCACCGCCGCCACGTCCCAACGCCCAAGGGTGATGGCCGACGTCTGGATGCCGATGCGCAGGTCGTCGTCGCGGTCGACCATCGCATACTCGGTGTCATATGCCAGCACCCAAAAGGCGTTGGCCAGCAACAGGCCCCAGGCCAGTGGCGGCACCTCGCCGCGCACGGCGGCAAACGCCATCGGAATGCCAAAGCTGAAGGCGACCCCCAGCACCGCCTGCGGCATGGAGAAAAAGCGTTTGGTGTAGGGATAGACGACGGCCACCGCCAGCGCCGCGAACGACCAGGCCACCGCCACCGGATTCGTGGTCAGCACGAGGGCAAAGGCCACCAGCGCCAATGCCGCACCGACCGCCAGCGCTTCGCGCGCGCTGATGCGCCCGCTGGTGACCGGGCGTTGCGCGGTGCGCTTGACGTGCCGGTCGAACTCGCGGTCGGCCACGTCGTTGACGCAGCAGCCGGCGCTGCGCATCAGGATGGTGCCCGCCACGAACACCACCAGCAGGTGCCAGCCCGGCCAACCGCCCGCCGCCAGCCACAGCGCCGACAGCGTCGGCCACAGCAGCAACAGCCAGCCAGCCGGGCGGTCCCAGCGGATCAAGTCCAGGTACAAGGCCAGGCGTGCGCGCCAGGCAGGCGGTGGGGGCGGGGACATCAGGTCAGACGCTTGCATCCGGGCAACTCACAGGCATAGACGGCGTTGCGCAAGGCGGCGATGGCTTCGTAGCGCGTAAAGCTGCGCCGCCACGCCAGCACGACGCGCCGCGTCGGCGGCTCGCCGGCAAACGGGATGTAGCGCACGTAGCCCGCGTCGCCGGGAGCGCTGGCGGCCAGCGTCTCGCGCGTGGCGGGGTCGAGCGCGCCCTTGGGTACCGACAACTGGGGCACCAGCGTGACCCCCATGCCGGCGGCCACCATGTGCTTGATCGTCTCCAGCGACGAGCCCTCGAAGCTCTTCTGGATGCCCTCGGCCTGGTCGGAAAAGCGCGCAAACTCCGGGCAGACCTGCAGCACGTGATCGCGAAAACAATGCCCGTTGCCCAGCAGCAACATGGTCTCGCGCTTGAGCTCCTCGGCCGTGATGGACGCGCGCGCCGCCAGCGGATGGTCCCGCGGCACGACGGCGACGAACGGCTCGTCGTACAACGGCGCCACCGCCAAGTTGGCTTCCGGAAACGGCTCGGCCAGGATGGCCGCGTCCAGCTCGCCCAGACGCAGCTGCTCCAGCAGCCGGGCGGTGAAGTTTTCCTGCAGGATGAGGGGCATCTGGCGCGCGCGCTCGATGACTTGGCGCACCAAATCGGGCAGTAGGTACGGGGCGATGGTGTAGATCAGGCCCAGCCGCAGCGGCCCCGCCAGCGGGTCTTTGCCGCGCTTGGCGATTTCCTTGATGGCGGCGGCCTGCTCCAGCACCACCTGCGCCTGGCGCACGATTTCCTCGCCCAACGGCGTGACCGTGACCTCGCTCGCGCTGCGCTCGAAGATCTTGACCTCGAGCTCTTCTTCCAACTTTTTGATGGCCACCGACAGCGTCGGCTGCGAGACGAAGCAAGCCTCGGCCGCCCGGCCGAAGTGGCGTTCTCGCGCCACCGCGACGACGTATTTGAGTTCGGTCAGGGTCATGCGCCACACACTCCAGCAGACTGCCCCCGTCAGCGACTCTCGGCGAGAACCGAAGGGCAAAGCCGAATTATCGGCTCATGCCTTCAGATAGTCTATCTTGCCGCCCAACCAACGCTGCAGGTGGCGCTGCGCCCGCGCCGGGTCGCTAGCCCACAGCCGTGGCGCCCAGCGGCGCGCCCACTCGATGAGCGGCTCGTCGGTCTGCAAGTCGGCAAAGCGCAGCAGCGGCGCCCCGGACTGGCGCGCACCCAAAAACTCGCCCGGCCCACGGATGGCCAGGTCGCGGCGCGCGATCTCGAAGCCGTCTTGCGTTTCGGCCATCGCACGCAGGCGCTCGCGCGCGGCCTCGCTCACGCGCCCCCCCTCGCCCGCGCTGTAGAGCAGCAGGCAGACGGAGGCGACCGATCCGCGTCCGACCCGCCCGCGCAACTGGTGCAACTGGCTGAGCCCGAAGCGCTCGGCGTGCTCGATCACCATCAACGACGCATTCGGCACGTCCACCCCCACCTCGATGACGGTGGTGCTGACCAGTACCGCCAGCTCGCCCGCGGCGAACGCTGCCATGATGGCCTTTTTCTCCGCCACGGGCAAGCGCGCGTGCAGCAGGCCCACGCGTACCGGCTCACCGTGCGGCCCGCGCACGCCCGCCAGCGCGCTCGTCAGCTCGGCGTGGGTCGCGGTGGCCGCGCGCAGGTCGAGCGCCTCGCTGTCCTCGATCAGCGGGCACACCCAATAGACCTGGCGCCCCTGCGCCACCTGGGCACGGATGCGCTCGATCACTTCGGGGCGTCGGCGCTCGGCCAGCACCTTGGTCACGATCGGGCTGCGACCCGGAGGCAGCTCGTCGATGGTCGAGACATCGAGATCGGCGTACACGCTCATGGCCAGCGTGCGCGGGATCGGGGTGGCGCTCATCATCAACAGATGCGGCTCGACGCCACTGGCGCCTGCCGACTTTTGCCGCAGCGCCAGCCGCTGCGCGACACCGAAGCGGTGCTGCTCGTCGATGACGGCCAGCCCCAGCCGAGCGAAGGTGACCTGCGCCTGGATGACGGCGTGCGTGCCCACGACCAGCGCCGCCTCGCCCGCGGCGATGCGCTCGAGCATCGCCTGCCGCTGCGCCCGCGGCTGGCTGCCGGTCAGCCACGCCACGCTGCGCCCTAGCGGCGCCAGCAGCGGCTCCAGCCACTGCACCATCTTGCCGAAGTGCTGCTCGGCCAAGATTTCGGTGGGCGCCATCAGGGCGCACTGCCAGCCGGCGTCGATGGCGATGGCGGCGGCCAGCGCGGCCACCACGGTCTTGCCGCTGCCGACGTCGCCCTGCAACAAGCGGTGCATCGGCGTGGGGCGGGCCAGGTCGGCCGCGATGTCGCCCAGCACGCGCCGCTGGGCGCCGGTCAAGGCAAACGGCAGGGCGGCTTGCAACTGCTGCGGCAACCCTCCCTCGCGGGCGCGCAGCACGGGCGCGCGCAAGGCGTCACGCGCCTGCCGCGCCTGCACTTGCGCCAACTGCTGCGCCAGCAGCTCCTCGGCCTTGAGGCGCTGCCACGCTGGGTGGCTGCGATCGTCCAGCGCCGCGCGCCCAGTGCGCGGGTCGGGCTGGTGCAAAAACGCCAGCGCCGCCTGCAACGACCATGCCGGTTGGCCCAACGACGGCAACTCCGCCAGCGCCTCGGCGGGTACCGTCTCGCTCAGGTCGGCCTGCTGCAGCGCGCGCGCCACCGCCGCGCGCAGATAGGCCTGGGGCAAGCCCGCCGTCGTGGGATAGACCGGTGTCAGCCCATCGGACAGCGGCGCGTCGGCCGACAGCAGGCGCGGGTGCACCATGGTCCAGCCCGCCCAGCCACCGCGCAACTCGCCATGGGCACGCACCCGCGCGCCCACCGCCAGCGCCCGCTGGTGGCTGGGGTAGAACGTAAAGAAGCGCAGCGTGCAGCGCCCGCCGCCTGCGACCGCGAGCGTGGCCACCAGCTGGCGGCGCGGGCGCGGCTGGATCTCGCACGCCAGCACCTCGCCCTCGATCAGGGCCTCGTCGCCGTCGCGTGCCTCGGCCAGTGGCTGCACGCGCGTCAGGTCTTCGTAGCGCAGGGGCAGATGCAACGCCAAATCGATCGGGCGCAGCAGCCCCAAGCGACGCAGCGCGCGCTGCGGCCCGCTCAGGCGCCCCTTGGCACCGGATTCGGACACCGACGCAGGGACGCGCTCGGCATCCGTCTGCCGGGCCCGGGTTGGGGACGATGCGCGCGCCATGGCGCCGATGCTAGCAGCGCCCGACCCTCGACAGACGGGCAACCTTCGCCTAGGATGGCGTACCGCCCCATCGCACACCGCCCATGCCACCCGCGAACCCGCGCCAACACCCCGTCACCGAGCCCAGCGCCCCATGGGTCGACACCGACTCCGACGCCATTTTCGATCTTGCTCCGGTATCGTTGTGGCTGGAAGACTTTAGCGCGCTACGCAGCCTGTTCGAGCGTTGGCGGGCCGAAGGGGTCACCGATTTGGCCGCGCACCTGGCCGCAGATCCCGCACGGATACAAGCGTGCATGCACAGCCTGCGTGTGCTGCGGGTCAACCCGCGCACACTGGCCTTGTTCAAGGCACCTGACCAAGCCACGTTGTGCAGCCGGCTCCACGAGGTGTTTCGCGACGAGATGCGTGACCATGTCGTGCGCGAGCTACTACCACTGTGGAACGGGCAAACACTGGTGGAAAACCAAACGGTCAACTACACGCTCGACGGCGAGCGGCTCGACGTACTGGTGCGCATGCGCATCTTGCCAGG
This sequence comes from uncultured Tepidimonas sp., assembly GCF_938045175.1. NCBI lineage: Bacteria > Pseudomonadati > Pseudomonadota > Betaproteobacteria > Burkholderiales > Tepidimonas > uncultured Tepidimonas sp. Next base: position 10,395 of record NZ_CALIND010000178.1, on the reverse strand, counting down.
TCACGAATCCACGTGGGACCGGGTGTTGGTCTCATTGGAAGACCTCACCGCGCGCATCCGCGCCGAAAACAGCCTGAGCGCCAGCGAACGCTACGCCCGCGATCTGTTCGAACGATCCCCCGTGTCGCTGTGGGTGGAAGATTTCTCCGCCGTCAAAGCGCTGCTCGACGAAGTGCGCCGCAGTGGTATCGAGGACTTTCGCGTCTTTTTGAAAGTCCACCCGGAGTTCGTGACCCGGTGCATGCAGGAAATCCGGGTGATCGACGTCAACCGCCAAACGCTCAAACTCTTCGGTGCGCCCGACAAAACCACTCTATTGGCCCGTTTGCACGAAATCTTTCGCGACGAGATGACCGAGTCCTTCGCCGAGCAGCTGCACGAGTTGTGGGCGGGCCGCTACACGCAGGAGCGCGAGGTGATCAACCACTCGCTCGCTGGCGACACCCTGCACTTGCATATGCAATTTGCCGTGCTCGAAGACCATCTGGACTGCTGGGATCTGGTGCTGGTCTCGCTGGTCGACATCACTGCCCGCAAAAAGGCCGAGGCCTACCTGGAGTATCTTGGCAAGCACGACGTGCTGACACGGCTGCGAAACCGAGCCTTCTTCAACGAAGAACTGTCACGGTTGGCGCGCAAAGGTCCATGGCCCGTGGCCGTGTTGGCCATCGATGTCAACGGGCTCAAAGAGGTCAATGATGATCTGGGCCACGCAGCGGGCGACGCGCTGCTGCGTCGGGCCGGCGAGGTCTTGGGCAAAGCCGTGGACGCGCCGGGGGTGGCCGCGCGCATCGGGGGCGATGAATTCGTCGTTCTGCTCCCTGGCTGCGATGAGGCGGGCGCACAGGAGGTACAGGCCCAAATCCAGCAAGTTTTGGAGTTGAACAACCAGTTCTATCCCGGGCGGACGTTGTCGCTGTCCATGGGACTGGCAGTCTGCCCCACTGGCGGCTCGCTCGAGGCCGCCTTACAGGCGGCCGACCGCGCCATGTACGAAGACAAAGCGCGTTACTACGAACATCACGCACCGACCCGACGCCGCAGCGACCGCACACCCGCGGGCTGAGCAGCGCGCCCAGCGCCGCTCAGGACTGCCCCGGCTGGGCGTCCCCGGCACCCGCGAGCAGGATGCGATCGCGCCCCTCCCGTTTGGCGCGGTACAGCGCGGCATCCGCCCGCGCCAAGACATCCTGCCACGACTCTGGCGGAGCATGAACCGCCACCCCCGCCGAAAAGGTCACGGGCTCGCCGTCCAGCCGCACCTGCTCGCGCACCCGCTGGCGTATACGCTCCAGCACCGACAGCGCGGCCGTCGCGTCGGTCTCGGCCAGCCAGACGACGAACTCCTCGCCACCGAAACGGTACAACCGGTCCGTCTTGCGCAAGGCCGACTGCACCACGGATGCGGTATCGCGCAGCACGGCGTCGCCCCTGTCGTGTCCGAAGCGGTCGTTGATCGACTTGAAGTGGTCCAGATCGACCACGGCAAGCGTGCCGGCCGAGCGCTGGCCGGTGAACGCCTGTGAGCACTCCGCCTCCAACAGCCGCCGGTTGCCAACGCCGGTGAGAGGGTCGATCAGGCTCAGCGTCTGCCAGCGCGTGATCCGCGTGTGCGCCTGCTGCGAAACCAAATAGCCGAATACCCCCGTCAGGACGTTGGTGATGATGAAAAACGGCAGCCCCTGTGTCCCCCCGAGTTCAGGCCACGACAGGATGGCGGCGCCGGCGACGGCCAACACCCCCAGCACCGCCGCCACGGACGCCGGAACCAGAAAAAACATCATCAGCACCCCCGGGTACGCCCAGAACAGGGCCGCAAACTGCGCCGCAGCACCGATCGCCCAGATGCCCCCCACGATGGCGATGGCCATGATGCGCCCGGGCCAGCGCGTGTCGCCCGTGCGCCAGGCATACACGGCGGCGCCCCCGATGGCCAGCGCCAGCACCGTGTCGCTGACCGCAGCCACCCAATTGCCGGTAAGCGCCCGCCACACCGCAAAGGGTGCCAACCACAACGCCGCTACCAGCCCACCCAACGCCAGTACCGCCAGCGTGTAGTCACTGCGCAGCGTAGCGCGCCAGTCGCCATGGATGGGGGCGCTCGTGGCGTGAGAGGATGCCAGGTGCATCGGGACGGGTCTCCTCTGCTGTTGTCGTGCCCGCGTCGCGGCGGCGGTCATCCGCGCCACGACGCCCAAACGCCGCACGGACGTTCGATTTTTAGTATCTGAATTGTGCCGCAACGCGCGGCGCCACGCCCAGAGGATTAGCGCGAGCCCGCGTGGCTGGCACGCAAAACGCTGGTGATGAGCGCCACGATGGTCAGGGGCACGACGAAGCCGAGCATGACCGTCGAAAACATCGGCAGTGCCGCGTGCGCCTGCGCCGCCAAGATCAGATAGGCGGTATAGGCCACGTAGTAGCCCAGGAACAGCCCGCCTTCCCAGCGCGCGATCTCGCGTCCGGTCAAAAACACGGGCAGGCACGCCAACGAGACGGCCACCATCACCCACAGGTCGAACGCCATGACCGATGGAGCCAGCACCAAGCCCGCCGAGCCAGAGACCGAAGCCCCCAACCCCAGACAGCCCAAAATGTTGAACGTGTTGCTGCCGACCACGTTACCCACTGCGATGTCGCGCTCGCCCTTGAGCGCCGCCGCAATCGAGGCCCCGACCTCCGGCAGCGAGGTGCCGGCAGCGACGATCGTCAGGCCGATCACGAGGTCACTCACCCCCAGCGCCTTGGCCGCTGCGACCGCGGCACTCACCAACCAGTCCGACCCCAGCACCAGCAGCGCCAACCCCGCGACGATCAGCGCGAGCTGCACCGGCCACTTGCCATCCCAGGCGCTGGGGTCGGGTGGCGTGAGCTCGGCGTCGAACTCGGCGACCTCGCTCGCCGTGGCGCGGCGCGACTGCCACACCAAAAACGTCACGTAGGCAGCAAGCAGCACCAGAAAGCCGATCCCCTCCCACGCCGATAGCGTGCCGTCCAGGCCCAGCACCACCAGCAGCAAGGCAGCGCCGATCATGATCGGGACTTCCTGCCGAATCAGCTGCACGTTGACGACGAGCGGCGTGATGAGCGCGCTGATGCCCAGGATGAACAACACATTGAAGATGTTGCTGCCCACCACGTTGCCCACCGCAATATCGTTACGGCCGGACAGCACGGCGCCCGTGGAGACCGCCATCTCGGGCGCGCTGGTGCCCAGCGCCACCACCGTCAGCCCAACCAGCAGCGGCGAAATCCCCAGCGACAGCGCCAGTTTGGACGCGCCGCGCACCAACAAGTCCGCCCCGGCCACCAGCGCAACCAGACCGCCCACGAACATCAGCAATTCCCACCACATGTGCAAAGCCCTCCACCACGGGGATGATTTCGTGGTCGCGACTGTAGCCGATACCTGCGCGCCCCCATGGGGGACACGGATCAACCCGCACCGTCCGCAGAGGGTATCAGCCGCTCATATAGCGCGACGTAGGCCTGCGTCACCGGGTGTCGCGCGTCCAGATGGATGAGCGGGCAGGCACGCTCATGCGACTCACGCACCTTGACCGACGCAGGCACGAAAGGCTCGAGCACGAGCAACCCCTCGTCGCGCAACGCCTGCACCAGCCGCGCGGGCAAGGCGGCGCGCGCCTGGAATTGGTTGACCACGATACCGCGCACGGCCAACCCCGGGTTATGGTCGGCGCGAATCTCGGCCACATCGTCGAGCAAGGCGTAGAGCGCGTGACGCGCGAACGCGTCGCAGTCGAACGGAATCAGGCAGCCGCTGGCGCCCATGAGCGCGCTGGTCGGCCACGCGCCGACATCACCCGCGATCCTACGGGACGGGGCTGACAGCGAACGGTCACCCCTGCCGTGGCAGAATAACGCCTCCTTCGACTTGGTACGGGCCCGTCCGGCCCTCGAGCGCATGATCCCTCACCCCTCCACCACCCAGCGCTCGTGGCGCACGAGCGACTTCGACTTCGAGCTGCCACCCGAACTCATTGCCCAGCACCCCACACCGGAGCGCAGCGCCTCGCGCCTGCTCGATGGCCGCACCTGGCCACCGGTGGACCGCACCTTTCGTGACCTGCCCGCGCTGCTGCAGCCGGGCGACCTGCTGGTGTTCAACGATACGCAGGTGGTCAAGGCGCGCCTGTTTGGCGAAAAATCCTCCGGTGGCAAGTTGGAGCTGCTGATCGAACGCGTACTGGGCGACGGCGAGGTGGTGGCACACATGAAGGTGAGCAAAAAGCCCACCCCCGGCACCGTGCTGCGCATGGCCATCGGTGCCGATGGGCAGCACGCCTTCACCGCCACTTTGCTGGGGCGCTGGCCCGACGCCGACGGGCCGCTGTTTCGGCTGCGCTTGTCCGGCGACCCGTACACCCTGATGGAGCGCCACGGCCACGTGCCGCTGCCCCCCTACATCGAACACGCCGACACGCCCGAAGACGCCCAGCGCTATCAGACCGTCTTTGCCAAACACCCTGGCGCCGTGGCCGCCCCGACGGCGGCGCTGCACTTCGACGAGGGGGTACTGGCGGCCTTGCAAGCGCGCGGTGTGCACACCGCCTTCGTCACGCTGCACGTGGGGGCAGGCACGTTCCAGCCGGTCAAGGTCGAGGACGTGCGGCAGCACCGCATGCACCGCGAGTGGTACCGCATCCCCACCGAGACGCTGGCGGCGCTCGCGCGCACGCGCCGCGACGGCGGGCGCATCGTCGCGGTCGGCACCACCACGGTGCGCACGCTGGAGAGCTGGGCGCGTACCGGTGCCACCGAGGGCGACACCGACATCTTCATCACGCCGGGCTTCGACTTCCGGGTGGTCGACGCACTCATCACCAATTTCCACCTGCCACGCAGCACGCTCATGATGCTGGTCAGCGCGTTTGCCGGCTACGACCCCATCATGGCCCTGTACCGGCACGCCGTGCAGCAGCGCTACCGCTTCTTCAGCTACGGCGACGCCATGCTGCTGCAGCGGGCCACGTGACGACCCACGCGGCGCGATAACATCCTGCGATGCTGCAATTTCAGATTCTGGCGACCGACCCCACGTCGCATGCCCGCCGCGCTCGGCTCACGCTCAACCACGGGGTGGTCGAGACACCCATCTTCATGCCGGTGGGCACCTACGGCACTGTCAAGGGCGTCATGCCGCGCAGCCTGCACGAGATGGGCGCCCAAATCATTCTGGGCAACACGTTTCACCTGTGGATGCGTCCGGGGCTGGACGTGATCCGCACCTTCGGCGGCCTGCACCGCTTCGAGCAGTGGCACCGCCCCATCCTGACCGATTCAGGGGGCTTTCAAGTTTGGTCGCTGGGCGCGATGCGCAAGATCACCGAAGAGGGCGTGCACTTCGCCTCGCCCGTCAACGGCGACCGGCTGTTCCTGTCGCCGGAGGTGAGCATGCAAATCCAGACCGTGCTCGACAGCGACATCGTGATGCAGCTCGACGAGTGCACGCCCTACTGGCAGGGCGACAAGGCCAGCGGCCACGTCACCACCGAGGCCGAGGCGCGCCAGAGCATGGAGATGAGCCTGCGCTGGGCGTGGCGCTCCAAGGCCGAATTCGAACGCCTAGGCAACCGCAACGCCCTGTTTGGCATCGTGCAAGGCGGTATGTACGAACACCTGCGCCAGGAGTCGCTCGAGGCACTGGTCGAGATGGACTTGCCCGGTTACGCCATCGGTGGGGTGAGCGTGGGCGAACCCAAGGAGGAGATGCGCCGCATCATGGCGCACACGCCGCACCGCCTGCCCGCACACAAACCGCGCTACCTGATGGGCGTGGGCACGCCCGAGGACTTGGTCGAGGGCGTGGCCTGTGGCGTGGACATGTTCGACTGCGTCATGCCCACACGCAACGCGCGCAACGGCACGCTCTTTACCCGCCACGGCGACCTGAAAATTCGCAACGCGCGCCACAAGGCCGACCCGCTGCCGATCGACCCCAGTTGCACCTGCTACGCGTGTGCGGGCACGAGCGGCGTGTCGTGGAACGACGGCGGGCGCGAGGGGTTTTCGCGCGCCTACCTGCACCACCTGGACCGCTGCGGCGAGATGCTGGGGCCGATGCTCACCACCATTCACAACCTGCACTACTACCTGCAGCTGATGCGCGAGGTGCGCGCGGCGCTGGAGGTGGGCACGTTTGCCGACTTTCGCGCCCGCTTTGCCCACGACCGCGCGCGCGGGGTGTGAGGAGCACCGTGCCCGTCAAGCGGCTGGCGCCTGCGCCGCCGGGCGCAGCTCGGCCGTGAGCGCACGCAGCTGCGCTTCGTCCAGGGTTTCACGCTGCAGCAGCTCGCGCGCGCAGCGCTCCAGCAGCGCGCGGTGTTGCTGCAAAATCGCGCAGGCACGCTCGAACGCGTCCATGACAATGCGGCGCACCGCTTCGTCGATGCGGGCTTGCGTCTCGGGGCTGCGCGGACAGCCCCCGCTGGCCAGGCCCGGCACGTCCAGAAACTGCGGCCGCTGCGCCTCATAGGCGATGTAGCCCAGGGACTCGTCCATACCGTAGCGCATCACCATGTCGCGCGCGATGTCGGTCACCTTGGCGATGTCATCCGCCGCCCCGGTGGACAAGTGACCGAAGACCAGCTTTTCCGCCGCCCGGCCGCCCAGCAGCACCATGATCTTGCGCTCCAGCTCCTCGCGCGTCATCAAATAGCGGTCTTCGGTGGGGCGCTGGATGGTGTAGCCCAACGCGCCGATGCCGCGGGGGATGATGGAAACCTTATGCACCGGGTCGGTTCCGGGCAGTGCCAGCGCCACCAGGGCGTGCCCCATCTCGTGATACGCCACGATTTCGCGCTCGCGTGGGTTGAGCAGGCGATTTTTCTTCTCCAGCCCGGCGACGATGCGCTCGATGGCGGCGGTAAAGTCGGCCAGCGCCACGGCCTCGGCACCGCGGCGCGTAGCGGCCAGCGCCGCTTCGTTGCACAGGTTGGCCAAATCAGCCCCGGAAAACCCGGGCGTCAGCGCCGCGATCTGCTCCAGATCGACGTCGCTTGCCAAGCGAATCTTGCGCGCGTGCACGCGCAAGATTTGCACGCGCCCGGCCTTATCGGGCCGGTCCACCAGCACTTGGCGGTCGAAGCGGCCCGCGCGCAGCAGTGCTGGATCCAGAATCTCCGGCCGGTTGGTGGCCGCCAGCAGCACCAGGCCCGAGGTGCTGTCGAAGCCGTCGAGCTCCACCAGCAGCTGGTTGAGGGTCTGCTCGCGCTCGTCGTGCCCACCGATGGGGCCGCCCGCCGACCGCGCGCGCCCCAGCGCATCGAGCTCGTCGATAAAGATGATGGCCGGCGCCTTGGCGCGCGCCTGCTCGAACAGGTCGCGCACGCGCGCCGCGCCCACGCCCACGAACATCTCGACGAATTCGCTGCCGCTGATGCTAAAAAACGGCACGCCCGCTTCGCCCGCCACCGCCTTGGCCAGCAGGGTCTTGCCGGTCCCCGGCGGCCCCACCAACAGCACACCCTTGGGCGCGCGCGCGCCCAGCCGACCATAGCCCTGCGGGTCTTTCAAAAAGGCCACGATCTCCTGCAGCTCGGCCTTGGCCTCGTCGACCCCGGCCACGTCGTCGAAGGTCACGCCGGTGTCTTTTTCGACATAGACCTTGGCGCGGCTTTTGCCGATGCTCATGAAGCCGCCCATGCCTTGGCGCTCCAACACCCGGCGCACGACGAAAAACCACAGCGCAAAAAACACCAGTGCCGGCACCACCCACGACAGCAGGTCGCGCAGCCAAGTGCTCTCCACCACGCGCGTGTAGGGCACGTCGTAGCGGCTCAGGCGTTCGGCCAACTGGGGCTCGACGCGGTTGGCGACGATGACGGTCTTGCCGCTGGCGTCGGGGGTCTTGAGGCGGCCGGTGATGGTGGTCTCGCCGACGATGACCTCGGCCACCCGGCCCTCGGCCAGCGCCTGCTCGAACGCGCTGTAGGGCACGGGCTCGACCGTGCGCGCGGTCTGCCACACGTTTTGGAACCACAACAGCAACACGAACGCCAGCACCCAGTAGCCGACGTTCCAGGAGGTCTTCGGATCGGGGTTCATCGGTGTCCTCCCGCCTCACACCGCCTGGCCCAGGCGCCGCAACTGGGCGCGCAGGCGCGCGATTTCTTCTTCCAAATCCACCACCAGCGCGGCCAACTCGGGGTCGGCGTCGAAGTGGCGCTGCAACCACGCCAGGCGGCGCACCCGGCGCAGCGTGGCGGCGTCGTAGGTCCCTGCCGCCTCCGCCGACGCGGCCGTGCCGATCCACCCGGCCTGTACCGCGGCGTGCCACCAGGCCAGCGATACCCCGGCGGCGCGACACAGCGCCTCAGCGTCCAGGCCCGGGGCGTCCTGGGCGATGTCGATGCGCAACACGTTCAGCTCCATGGTCAGTGGCTCCTCTCGGCTTCGGCGGCAGCCACCTTGCGGGCGTCGAAATCGCTCAGCTCGGCCGCCATCTTTTCGTACAGGGCCCGGGCCCGGGGGTCATAGGCGCTGGGCAGGATCACCCGCAACTGCAGCTCCAGGTCGCCCGGCTCGCGCGCGGGCAGTCCCTTGCCGCGCACGGTCAGGGTCTGTCCGGCCTGACTATTGGCAGGCACGCGCACTTTCAGCGTGCTGCCGTCGGGCAGGGTCACGGGCACGACCGCGCCCAAGGCTGCCTCCCACGGCGCCAGCGGCAGATCCGCGATGAGGGTCTTGCCGTCGAGCCGGTAGCGCGGGTGCGGGCGTACCACCACCTCCAGGTACAGGTCGCCCGCCGGCTGCCCCGGCCCGCCCTGCCCGGCCAAGCGGATCAGCTGCCCCGGTCGCACGCCGGCCGGAATCTTGACTTCCAGCGTGCGGTTGCGCAGCGCCACGCGGCCCTGGGCATCCAGCTCGGGCACTTGCAGCGTCAGCATCCGCGTGCCCCCACGCCATGCCTCTTCCAGATCCAGCACCACTTTGGCGTGGTGGTCTTCGCCCCGCCCGGGGGCGGCATGGGCACGCCGGCGGTTGGCGCCCGCGCGGGCGGCCCCCATGCGGCCAAAGAGCTCGCTGAAAAAATCGCTGAACGCCTCGGCGTCCATGCCCTCGGGCGCGCCATGAAACTCGAAGCCCGCGTCCCAGTCCGGCGGCGGCGTGAACGACTGTCCCGCCCGGTGGCCTTGCGCCAGCCGGTCGTAGGCCGCGCGCTTTTCTGGGTCTGACAGCACCGCGTATGCCTCGTTGACCTCGCTCATGCGTTGCGCCGCGTCGGGCTCGGTACTGACGTCCGGATGGTATTTGCGCGCCAGCTTGCGATAGGCCTTCTTGATGTCGTCAGCGCTGGCGTCGCGCGCCACCCCCAGCACCGCGTAGTAGTCCTTGAAATCCACGCGCGTACCCCTTTCGTGGTTGATTCGATCGGTTGCAAATGAGGGGCGGTGGCCGCGATTTCAACCACCACCCTCAACCACCCGCGCCCGAGGGATCCGCCGCATCGGCCACGAACACGGTCAACACGCCGGTATAGCCATACAAACGGTGATGGGCGATCTCGCCAGCGGCGAAAAAGCCCGCCAGCGGCACATCTCCCAAGGCTTGACGCACGATCTGCAACTCCGCGCTGGGGCCACCGAAGTGGGCACCGCCGCGCCCGTTGCAACTGACGTAGATGGCCCCGGCGATGCGCTGGGTGGGGTCGGTCGTGTCGTCCCCCTCGGGGCTGAGCTCGTCGCGGATTTCGGCGCAGATGCGCACCAAGTCGGCCCGCGCCGCCTGCACGTGGCGCTCGCACAGGGTCAACAGAGCGCCGGTGGGCACTTCGTCGGCAACCACGACCGCGCGTCGCAGCGGATCGATGCCGACCAGGTGGCGCACCAGCACGTCGTCGCCCAGGCGCAGCGGCACGCGACCGGTCAGCGGCGCGGCGGCCGACGCGGGGCGTGCGACCGGCGCCTGCAGGCCCACCAGCGTCTGGCGCAGGCGGCCGATGACGGCCGTCAGATCGTCCAGTGACAAACCCAGGTCTTGCAACACCACATCCAGCGCTGGCTGGCCGTCGAGCGACTCGACCCGATTGGCGTGGGCGGCGCTCACCCGGTGTGCGGGGCCGACCGCGCGCACGCCTTGTGTGACGCGCGAGACGATCCCCACGTCCGGGCCGAAGGCCACGCCGCTGAAGCCGCCACGAAACAAGCCGACCGCAGCCTCGCGCCCGTGCCCGGCCAGGCCGCCCTGGCTCGCACACGCCATCTGCACCGAACCCGCCCGGCTGGCGACCAAGCCACCAAACAGGTAGTGGCCCAGCGTACGCTCGGCCAGCTCCTGCAGCAGCTCGGCCAAGTCGGGCGCCGTGGGGTCGGCGTGCACCAGCGCGGTTTGCGGAATGAAGCCCTCCGGCCCCTGCGTCGCGCCCAGGGGGGC
>NZ_CALIND010000177.1:0-11576 GCF_938045175.1 uncultured Tepidimonas sp. | reverse complement strand
GGCGGCGCCCGACAGGCCCAGGCCGCTGGTGCAGCCCGCTGCCACGCGCGCCCCGAAACCGGCCAACAGCCCCCCGATGAGCGCGGTCGCCACCCGCTTGCCGGTGCCGACGCGCTGGGCGCCGTCGAATTGCACGCGCAGCCGCCCGGCCATGAAGGCCCCGAGCAGCGCCCCGGCGAACACCCCCAGCACCTGCCAGGTGATCCAGCCGTCGAGGATGTCGGGGCGCGCCATGGCGCCCAGGTAGGGGTTGGCCTGTATGGCCTCGGGCGCGACCTGCAGGCCCAGCCAGGCGCTCAGCCGGGTGGTAAAGCCGGTGGCGCCCAGTCCGTGCCCGGTGAGGATGAACGTGGCCAGCAACGTGATGCCGAGCGCCACGCCGGCCAGCCACGGATTCCAAAAAGGTTTGGGAGAGGTGGTGGTCTGCATCGTCTGTTTCCGGATATGAACAATACCGGGTTGAGTATAGGGGCGGGTTTGGGGAAAGACAAGGGGCGGTGCGACAATACCCTTCCATGACGACCCGCGACTCTCTGACCCTCACCCGACCCGACGACTGGCATGTGCACCTGCGTGACGGTGCGGCGCTGGCCACGACCGTGCCGCACACGGCCGCGCAGTTCGGGCGTGCCATCGTCATGCCCAACCTCAAGCCGCCGGTGACCACGGCGGCGCAGGCGCGGGCGTATCGCGAGCGCATCCTCGCCGCCGTGCCACCAGGGGTGTCGTTCGAGCCGCTCATGACGCTGTACCTGACCGACCATCTGCCGCCGGACGAGATCGCGCGCGCGCGCGAAGCCGGCGTGGTGGCCTGCAAGCTGTACCCGGCTGGCGCCACCACCCACAGTGACGCGGGCGTGACGGACATCCGCAAGACCTACCGCACGCTGGAGGCGATGCAGCGCGAGGGGCTGCTGCTGCTCATCCACGGCGAGGTCACGGATGGCGAGATCGACATCTTCGACCGCGAGGCGGTGTTCATCGAGCGTGTGCTCGAGCCGTTGCGACGCGATTTTCCAGGCCTCAAGATCGTGCTGGAGCACATCACGACGCGCGAGGCGGCGCAGTATGTGGCCGACGGCGGGCCGAATCTGGCCGCCACGATCACCGCGCATCACCTGCTCTACAACCGCAACGCCTTGTTCACGGGGGGCATTCGGCCCCACTATTACTGTTTGCCCGTGCTCAAGCGCGAGATACACCGCCAGGCGCTGGTGGCGGCGGCCACCAGTGGCTCGCCGCGCTTCTTTCTGGGCACCGACAGCGCCCCGCACGCGGCGCACCTGAAGGAGCACGCGGTGGGTTGCGCGGGCTGCTACACCGCGCCCGCCGCCCTGGAGCTGTATGCGCAGGCGTTCGAGGCCGCGGGGGCCTTGGATAAGCTGGAGGGTTTTGCGAGCTGGTACGGGCCGGATTTCTACGGCCTGCCGCGCAACCGCGGCACGGTTACGCTGCGGCGCGAGCCGTGGGCCGTGCCGCAGGGCTACCCGTTCGGGGACGCCGTGGTCAAGCCCCTGCGCGCGGGCGAGACGCTCGCTTGGCGCGTCGTGCCCGCGGCCTGAGCGGGGGCTGCCCGCGCCACGGGCACAAGGAGGCGCCGATGCGACTGTTGAGCTGGAACGTGCAGTGGTTTTGCGGCATGGATGGCCGCGTGGACGTGGCCCGCGTGCTCGCGCACGTGCTGGCGTGGGGGCAGCAGCCCGATGTGATCGCCCTGCAGGAGGTGGCGCAGGGATACCCGGGTCTGGCGGGCCACGACGGCGCCGACCAGGTGGCGCAGGTGCGCGCGGCGCTGCCGGGGTATGAGGTGTTTTACGCCCCGGCGCTGGACGAGTGGCGCCCCGGGTTGGCGCAGCGGCAGCGCTTTGGCAACCTGATCGCCACCCGCCTGCCCGTTTGGCGCGTGCAGCATGTGGCGCTGCCGTACCCGGCCGACCCGAGCGTGCCCTCGATGCCGCGCGTACTGGCGGCGCTGACGGTGCAAGCCCCCTGGGGGCCGCTGCGTGTGGGCAGCACCCACCTGGCGTATTACAGCCTGCGTCAGCGCACGGCGCAGGCGCGCGCCCTGCTGGCCTGGCAGCAGGAGGCCGCCGAGCTGGCGGCCCATCCCCCCATCCTGGGCGAGGAGCGCGCGGATACCCCTTTCCAGACGCGCCCGCACGCGGCGGATGCGGTGCTGATGGGCGACTTCAACGCGGCCCCGGACGATCCGGCGTATGGCGTGCTGACGGGCGCTGTCAGTCCCGTTGGCCAGCCCCTGTGGTGGGACGCCTGGCGGCTGTGTCGGCCTGAGACCGCGCAGCCGCCCACTTTTCGCGTGCACGAGGATGGTGTCCATCCGGTGACGTGCGACTACGCGTTCGTCAGCGCCGGCCTGCGCGCGCGCGTCATGCGCGTGCAGATCGATTCTGCTACCCTGTGGTCAGATCATCAGCCGTTGCTGGTGGAACTTCGGGGCGCCGACGGAATCGCAGGCCACGCCCACGGTTGAAAACGGGTCGCCGTGGCCCCATCTCGATAGCATCGCAACCACCACCCGTGTTACGCTGACTGGAGATCCCATGAAACGCATTTTGCTGCTGGTTCTGACCAACCTCGCCGTCATGGCGGTGCTGTTGATCACCACCCGCATCCTCGGGGTGGATCGGTTCCTGACCGCCAACGGGCTGGATGTGACGGCGCTGGCCGTCTTCTCGCTGGTGATCGGCTTTGGTGGCGCGTTCATCTCGCTGCTCATCAGCAAGCCCATGGCCAAGTGGAGCACGGGCATGGTCATCATCGACCAGCCGCGCAACGCGGACGAGGCGTGGCTGCTAGCCACCGTGCGCAAACTCGCCGACAAGGCCGGCATCGGCATGCCCGAGGTCGGCATCTATGAGGGTGAGCCCAACGCGTTTGCCACGGGCGCGTTCAAGAACGACGCGCTGGTGGGTGTATCCACCGGGCTGCTGGCCAACATGACGCGCGAGGAAGTGGAAGCGGTGCTGGCGCACGAGGTGGCGCACATTGCCAACGGCGACATGGTGACCATGACGCTGATCCAAGGCGTGATGAACACGTTCGTGGTGTTCTTGAGCCGCGTCATCGGCTACGTGGTCGACAGCTTCTTGCGTCGCGGGGACAGCGAGTCCTCCGGCCCGGGGATCGGCTATCTGGTCACCAGCATCGTGATGGAGGTCGTGCTGGGGTTCCTGGCCGCCATCATCGTGGCGTGGTTCAGCCGCCAGCGTGAATTCCGCGCGGACGCGGGGGCGGCCATGCTGATGGGGCGCAAGCAGCCCATGATCAACGCACTGGCGCGCTTGGGTGGCTTGGAGCCCGGTGCGTTGCCGCAGGGGATGCAGGCACTGGGCATTACCGGCAGCCTCGGCAAGCTGTTCGCCACCCACCCGCCGATCGAGGAGCGCATCGCCGCCCTGCAGGCGTTGTGAGCGGCAGCAGGCCGACCCCACGTTGGGCGCCCAGAGATGGGCGCCCTTTCGTTTGGTGCACCGTCAACCGTAGGCGACGCCGGCGTGGACGGTGCGGTCGGGTGGCGGGGCAGGCACGCCGAGCAAGTCGCAGCCCAGTGCCTCGGCCACGCGGATGCCATCGACCGCGGCCGACAGAATGCCACCGGCGTAGCCGGCGCCTTCGCCTGCGGGGTACAGCCCGCGGGTGTTGAGGCTCTGGTAGTCGGCCCCGCGCGTGATGCGCAGCGGCGACGAGGTGCGCGTCTCGACCCCGGTCAGGACGGCGTCGGGGCGGTCGTAGCCCCGGATCTGGCGGCCAAACGCCGGCAGCGCCTCGCGCATGGCGGCCACCGCGTAGGCGGGCAGTACCGTCGCCAAATCGCCCGGGGTGACGCCGGGCCGGTACGAGGGCAGCACGTCGCCCCAGCCGCTGGAGGGGCGCCCGACCAAAAAGTCGCCGACTTGCTGGCCCGGGGCCCGATAGCCACCCCCGCCCGCATGGTAGGCGGCGCGCTCGAGTTGGCGCTGCAGCACGATGCCCGCCAGCGGATGGGTGACGCCGCGGCTGACGCAGTCCCGGGCTTGCGCGGCGTAGCGATCGCCGCGTTCGGCGCCGAACGCGGCGTGCCAGGCGTCGCGGTCACCCTGCGGGTAGTCGGCGGGCCCGATGCCCACGACCAACCCGGCGTTGGCGTTGCGCTCGGCGCGTGAATATTGGCTCATGCCGTTGGTGACGACGCGTTCGGGCTCGCTGGTGGCGGCCACGACCGTGCCGCCTGGACACATGCAAAAGCTGTAGACCGCGCGGCCGTTGGCGGCGTGGTGCACCAGCTTGTACGCCGCTGCGCCCAGCAGCGGGTGCCCGGCGTGTCGTCCCCAGCGCGCGCGGTCGATGAGGGATTGCGGGTGCTCGATGCGCACCCCGATCGAAAACGGCTTGGCCTCCAGAAAGACGCCGTGCAGGTGCAGCTGCTCGAAGGTGTCGCGCGCGCTGTGGCCCAGCGCCAGCAGCACGCGCTGCGCGGGTAGCGTGATCTCGCTGCCGTGCGCCAGATCGCGCACGCGCAACCCTTGCAGGTGCAGACGGCCATCGCTGTCGCGTTCCACGACGAAGTCCGTCACCTGCTGCTCGAAACACACCTCGCCCCCCAACGCCACGATGCGTGCGCGCAACGCCTCGACCACTTTGACGAGCTTGAAGGTCCCGATGTGGGGATGGGCGTCGTAGAGGATTTCCGGCGGGGCACCGGCGTCGACGAAGGCGCGCATGACACGCCGGCCCAGGTGGCGGGGGTCTTTGATCTGGCTGTAGAGCTTGCCGTCGGAGAACAGTCCCGCACCGCCTTCGCCGAATTGCACGTTCGACGCCGGGTCGAGCACGCCACGCCGCCACAGACCCCAGGTGTCCTGGGTGCGCCGGCGCACTGGGCGGCCACGATCGAGCACGAGCGGGCGCAACCCCATCTCGGCCAGCGTCAGCGCGGCGAAGATCCCGCACGGGCCAAACCCCACCACCACTGGCCGCTCGCCCGCTGACGGTACCCAGTCTGGCGCGGCACGGGCCGGCGGGTGCCACGCCATGTCCGGCGTGGGCTGTACGTGCGGGTGGCGCGCCAGGCGCTGCAGCAGCGTCGCTTCCTGGGCGGGGTCGGCCAGCGCCACGTCGACGATGTAGACCGCGCGCAGGGCGGCGCCGCGTGCGTCGAAGCTGCGCTTGTGCACCTGCAGCGCCGCAATGGCGCCGGGCGCGATGCCCAGCGTCTGCGCCGCCAGCGCGCGCAGGGCATCCAGCGGGTGGGGCGGCGGCGCACGGTCGGCGTCGGTCTCGGCGGGCGCATCGGCGGCCCGGCGCACTTCGACCGGCAGCGCCTCCAGCGGGAGTTTCAGTTCGGCGATACGGATCATGTCGGGTCCTCGGGGCCCGTGGTCATCGGGCAGCGGTGCCGATGATACGCGTGCAGCCAGCCCGGCGTTGCGGGATAATAGCGGTGTGAAGTCTGCCAGACCGTCGCTGGCGCAAGGCCCGCAAGGGTGCGCTGGAGGAACGTCCGGACTGCAAAGGGCAGCGTAGGAGGTAACGCCTCTCCACCGCGAGGTGCGGATCAGAGCCACAGAGACGAGCCGGTTCAGACCGGGGTGAAACGCGGCAATCTCTACGCGCAGCAACACCAAGTAGGCCAGCCTGGGGGCAACCCCTGCCCGTGGCCCGCGGGCCGTGCTGGCGGGTAGGTGGCACCGAGCCGACCGGGTGACCGGCGGCCCAGAGGAATGACGGTCACGCCGGGGGCAACCCCGGCGCACAGAATCCGGCGTATCGGCAGACTTCACCCATTTTCAGGGTTTCCGGGGCGCGCGGCGAGGCCCCGCAGCCGCTGTACGTGCGCCAGCAGCGAGCGCCGGGCCACCGGCCACAGCGACTCGGGCACGTCATCGTAGGCGTACCGCACCCACGTGTCCAGATCCCCGTTGGGGTATTGCGCCAGGACGCGCGCGATCTTGGCCTCGCGTTGCAGGCGGTGGGCGTGCAGCCGCTCGATGGCGCGCGCTGCGTCGCCCAGCACGTACCCGTGGGCGGGCAGAATGTAGCGGATGCGGAAGGTGTCGCAGGCGGCGCGCAGGCGCTGCAGCGACGCCAGGTAGGCATCCATGTTGCCATCGGGTGGGTCGATGACGGTGGTGCTGCCGTTGAGGATGTGGTCGCCGCTGAACAGCAGGCCGTCTTCTTCCAGTACCAGGCACAGGTGATTCGCTGCATGGCCGGGGGTGTGCAGCACGCGCAGGGTGTGTCGGTGGCTGCCATCCGGAGCGTGCAGCACGAGCGTTTCGCCGTCGGCCAGGGCACGTTCGGGCTGGAAACGGCTGTCGGGGCGCGTGGTCGGGGCGCTGGGCAACCCGAGCACCGCTGGCGTAGGCCGGCCAGCGGCGGTGCACAGCGCCTGCAGCGGGTAGGCGCCCGGTGCGTGATCAGGGTGCGAGTGGGTGCAGACGATGGCGCGGATGTCGCCCCCGGCGGCGTCGAACAGGCGTTGCAGGTGGGCCTCATCGTGGGGCCCCGGGTCGATGACGAGGTGGCCGGTCTCGGGCTCGCCGACCAGGTAGCTGTTGGTGCCCGGGCCGGTCATGGTGCCCGGGTTGGGGGCGGTCAGGCGTTGCACGTGCCGCAGCAGGGCGACGGGGGCGTCGTGGCGCCAGTCCAGGTGGTGTTCGAGCTGGCCATCGGGGCAGGTCAGCTCCAGCTCGCCAAACGGGGGTTCGTGTTCCATGAAGCGCGCCTCGCGCCCCTGCCACCAGCCGGCGCGCGGACAACTGACCCACTGCGGGCCGCCGTGCGCCGCGCAAGCCTCGAGCAAGGCGGCGCTGTCGGCGTGCCGCTGCAGGTATTGCAGCGTGCGCACCGTGGGATAGACCAGCGGGAAGTCGCCCGCCGCGTGCCGCTGCAGCGCCGCCTGGGGTGTGATCCAGACGGGCTCGAATTGCTCGTGGTCATCGGCCAGCGGTGTTTGGCCCGGCGGCATGGGGGCGACGAAAAACGGCACGTCGAAGCGAATCGGCAGGTCGCGGTCCGTGATCCAGTGCGCGAGCCACCACAGCTCGTCCAGCGCCAGCGTCAGCCCGCGGTTGTGGCATTGGGGTAGCAGCGGCTGGTGCCGTTGCAGGCGCGCGAGCGTGTCGGGGGATGCCCACCGACCGTGGGCGTCTCGTGCCAGCAAGATGCCCAGTTCCTCGAAGGTCTCGCGCACGGCGGCCAGCAATGCGGGGCGCACGGCCGCCTCCTGGTCGCGCCGCCAGGCCAGGGCGGGGTCGTCGATGGCCGCCCGGTCCGCCTCGTCGATCGCCCCGCCGGGGAAGACGTAGGCCCCTGGCGCGAAGCGGGCGCGCGCCGAGCGCCGGGTCATCAGTATTTCCAGCCCCTGCGGGCCATCGCGCACCAACAGCAAAGTGGAGGCCGGCCGCGGCTCGGCGGGCGGTGCGGGCGGACGCAGGCGCAGATGCGGTCGGACCATGGTGGGTGTCGAGTGTGACCGTTGGTAACAAAGCCGCGGGCAGGGTGGCCTTGCGCGCGAAGCTGGCGCACAATGGTAATGAATCGCGCCTTGGGGCGCGCAAGACAAGGAGACGGTGATGACGATTCGACGGACATTCATGCGCGGATCGATGGCGATGGCCGCGGCCAGTGCCGTGCTGCTGGCGGGCTGTGCCAATATGTCGGAAGAGCAAAAGTCCGGCACCGCTAAGGGCGCGATGATCGGCGCGGCGGCGGGGGCCGTGCTGGGCGCGGTGACCGACGGCAGCAAGGGCGCGGTGCGCGGGGCGGCGATCGGGGCCGGGGCCGGGGCGCTGGGCGGCTACGTCTGGTCCAGCCGCATGGAGCAGCAAAAGCGCGAGATGGAAGCCGCCACCGCGGGCACCGGCGTGGCCGTGACGCAGACGGCGGACAACCGGCTCAAGCTCGAGATCCCGAGCGACATTTCGTTCGACGTCGGCCGTGCTGACATCAAGCCCAACTTCCGCTCCGTGCTCGACACTTTTGCCGAGGGCCTCAAGCGCAACCCGGCGGCGCGCGTGACCATCGTCGGCCACACCGACAGCACGGGCAGCGACGCCATCAACAACCCGCTGTCGATCAATCGCGCGGCAGCCGTGCGCGACTACCTGGTCACGCGCGGGGTGGCGATCCAGCGCATCGCCATCGATGGGCGTGGCTCGCGCGAGCCAGTGGCCAGCAACGACACCGCCGAAGGCCGCGCGCGCAACCGCCGGGTGGAGATCTTCGTCGCGGAGCAGGCGAGTTGATGCGGGTGCCGTTTACCAAGATGCAGGGGGCGGGCAACGATTTCATCGTGCTTGACGAGACGCGCACGCGCTATCCCCTGAATGAAGCGCAGATCCGCTGGCTGGCCGACCGGCATTTCGGGGTCGGTGCCGACCAGATCCTGCGCGTGCGGCCCGCGCCGCACGCGGGCGTGGATTTCGAATACGTGATCCACAACGCCGACGGCGGTGAGGTGGAAAACTGCGGCAACGGCGCGCGCTGCTTTGCGCGCTATGTGCACGATGCCGGGCTGACGCAGGCCCGGTCGGTGCGGGTGCAGACCCGCGCCGGGGTGCTGACGCTGTTGCGTCAAGACGACGGGCGCGTGACAGTGGACATGGGCGCGCCCGTGTTCGAGCCGGCGCGCGTGCCGTTCGACACCGCAGGGCTCGTGCCACGGGCCGAAGGGGACTGGTGCCGCTGGCCGCTGACCCCACCGGACGGCGGCCCCGAGTGTTGGCTGGCCGTGTTGTCGATGGGCAACCCCCATGCCGTGCTGCGTGTCGACGACGTGGACAAGGCCCCGGTGGCGCAGTGGGGGCCGTGGATCGAGTCGCATCCGCGCTTCCCGCGCCGGGTCAACGCGGGTTTCGTGCAGGTGCTCGATCGCGGGCGCGCCCGGCTGCGCGTGTACGAGCGTGGCGCCGGCGAAACGCTGGCCTGCGGCACGGGGGCCTGTGCCGCGGTGGTGGCGGGTATTCGTCTGGGGTGGTTCGACGAGCGCGTGGACGTCGATTTGCCAGGAGGGCGCTTGACCATCGAGTGGCCGGCGCACCAGGGGCTGCACAGCACGGTGCGCATGACCGGTCCGGCCGAGCCGGTATTCAGCGGCGTGGTGGATGTGCCGGATAGCTGCTGATGCGCGACAATCCGCGTCAAGCCGCCTTGGCGCGGCGACCGCAGGAGACGCCCTTGAATCCCACCGCCCCGCTGCAACCGATCACCGAAGACGATATCGTCCAGTTTCTGGTCAACAGCCCCGATTTTTTCGAGCGGCATGCGGATGTGCTGGCCTCGGTGCAGCTGACCAGCCCGCACGCGGGCAGGGCCGTCAGCCTGTTGGAGCGCCAAGTCGAGATCCTGCGTGAGCGGCTGCGGCAGCTCGAGCTGCGCACGGCCGAGATGATCCGCCACGGACAGGACAACACCGCGCTGCTGCAGCGGCTGCACCGTTGGACGTGTGGGTTGCTCGCGGTCGAGGCGCCCGACGCGTTGCCGGCGGCGGTGATCGAGGGCTTGCAGCGCGAGTTCGACGTGCCCATGGTGGCGCTCAAGGTTTGGGGCGTCGATGTGCCGTGGACGAATGCCCCGTTTGCCCAGGGCGTCAGTGACGACGCCCGCGCGTTCGCCTCGTCACTGCCGCAACCCTACTGCGGGGCCAATCCGGGTGTGGAGGCGGTGCAGTGGCTGCCCGATCCGGCGGCGGTGGCCTCGGTGGCGTTGCTGCCGCTGCGCCGCGCGGTACAGCAGCCCGCCTTTGGGCTACTGGTCTTGGGTTCGCCCGATGCACGGCGCTTCCAGGCCAGTGCCGGCACCGACTTTCTGGCGCGCATCGGCGAGCTGGCCGCAGTCGCCCTGGGCCGCCTGTTGCCCCCGGGAGATGGGGCCGATGGATGCAGTCGCTGACGACGCCGCGCGGGTGGCGGCATACCTGACCCATGTGCGGGTCGAAAAACGCTTGGCCGCGCGCACCGTGGCCCTGTACGAACGCCACCTGCAGGACTTGTGCCATCGCGCCCACGCGCAAGGGTTGACGCTGGGCGCCGTGCGCGCCTCGCATGTGCGGCGCTGGGTGGCGCAGCTGCACGCGGCGGGGCGCGCGCCACGCGGCATTGCGCTCGTGCTGTCGAGCTGGCGCGGTTTTTACGACTGGCTCGGCCGGCAGGGAGGCATCGCGCAGCATCCCTTGCAGGGCGTGCGCGCGCCCAAGGCGGCGCGTCCTTTGCCCAAGGCGTTGCCCGTGGAGGCGGCCCTGCAACTGGTGCAGGGCGCGCCGCCGCCCGCGCCCACCGCGTCGCCGCAGGCGCAGGCCGAGGCGCAGCGCGACCACGCCATGGTCGAACTGCTGTACGGCTGCGGCCTGCGCATCGGCGAGCTGCTCGGGCTCGATCTGCAGCCCGGGCGCGACGGTGGCGGCTGGATCGACCTGGCCGCGGGCGAGGTGCATGTCGTGGGCAAAGGCGGCAAGCGGCGCAGCGTGCCGATGGGCCCACCGGCCGTTGCGGCGTTGACGGCGTGGCTGCGGGTGCGCCCGACGTGGGTGCGTGGCACCGACCCTGGGGCGGTCTTTCTGGGCGCGCGTGGCGAGCGCTTGACGCCGCAAGTGGCGCGCCGCCGTTTGGCGGCTTGGAGTGCCCAGACGGGCGTGGGTGTGCACGTGCACCCGCACGTGTTGCGCCATAGCTTTGCCAGCCACGTGCTGCAGTCCAGCGGCGACCTGCGCGGGGTACAGGAGCTGCTCGGGCACGCCAGCATCGCCAGCACGCAGGTCTACACCCGGCTGGACTTCCAGCACCTGAGCCGCATCTACGAAGCGGCGCATCCGCGCGCGCGCCGAACGGCGCCGGCCCCCACCGAGCGGGGATGCGCCGAAACCCCTGCCAGGGGTGATGGTTCGGGAAACCCCGGGGTGTAGCCGGTTGGTATTTTGCGCCACAATCGTCGCGCTGGCTGGGGGTGCCCCCAGTCGATCGTTGGAGGCATAGATCATGACGTGGTTGTGGCGTTGGTTGACCGTATTCGTCGTTTCGCTGACCCTGGCGTCAGCCGCCCGCGCGGCCGAGCCGATCAAGGTCGTGTACCACCTGAGCGAAGGCATCCCGCAAGCTTCGCGGGCGATTGGCAATATCCGCAACCACCTCGCGGCCGATCCCTCGGCCAAGATCGTCGTCGTCACGCACGGCTTGGGGATCGACTTTCTGCTCGAGGGGGCAACCAACCAGCAAGACCAGCCGTTTGCCGGTGCGGTGGCGGACTTGGCCAACAAGGGGGTCGAGTTCCGCGTCTGCAACAACACGCTGGTGGCGCGCAAGATCGACGCGGCCAAGCTGCTGCCGGAGGCGAAGATCGTGCCCTCAGGCGTGGCCGAGGTGGCGAAGTTACAGGCACGCGAGGGCTTCGTGTATCTGCGTCCCTGAGCGGGGGCGGTGGGCGGGGCGAACAGCTTAGATGAGGGTGTCAGGATTTTTGTGTGAGGGGCCTACCATGACGACTTCCAGGAGCCCCCATGCCACGCAAGAAGACCACCCCCGCCGCGAAGCCGGACGCCATTCTTCCCGACGAGCTGCTTGAGAAGCTGATCCCCGGACCGA